>NZ_JANCOY010000003.1:0-278159 GCF_024295565.1 Streptococcus sp. CF8_Ac1-9 | reverse complement strand
GTAGTGGAGCAATTGCCCCTTTCAAATCAACATCATGCAATGTCGACTGTTATGCGGTATTAGCTATCGTTTCCAATAGTTATCCCCCGCTACCAGGCAGGTTACCTACGCGTTACTCACCCGTTCGCAACTCATCCGCTCGGTGCAAGCACCAAGCTTCAGCGTTCTACTTGCATGTATTAGGCACGCCGCCAGCGTTCATCCTGAGCCAGGATCAAACTCTCATTAAAATAATTGTTTGTCTTAAACTCATTCTGTCACTGACAGATTTATTGTTTTTTTATTGTTCAGTTACTATAACCTTAGTTATAGCGCCCTGCACATTGGTTCGTCTTGTTCAGTTTTCAAAGGTCTTTGTCGCTCTCGCGCGACAACTATATTAGTATATCATGACCTCTCCTTACTGTCAACACTTTTTTCCAAAAAATTTTATTTTTTTGAAAGTTTTTTTGAAATAAAAAAATAGAGAGGGAATCCTCTCTATTTATATTCTTGTCTGTATTTGTTTTCTTCAGCTTTGTTAGCCCATACATAATGACCTGGTTTAATTTCAACCATTTGTGGTTTATCTTCAGAGTAATCATGTTGTTCTGGATCGTAGATTTTTAGAACTTTTTTACGTTCTAGAATTGGATCTGGAATTGGGACCGCTGAAAGCAGGGATTGGGTGTATGGATGGATTGGGTGGTTAAATAGCTCTTCAGTTTCTGCTACTTCTACAATAACCCCTTTATAGATAACTGCAATACGGTCAGAAATGAAGCGCACAACTGACAAGTCATGGGCGATAAAGAGGTAGGTCAAGCCTAATTCTCTTTGGAATTTTTTCAAAAGGTTCAAGACCTGCGCACGTACTGAAACGTCAAGGGCTGAGATTGGTTCATCCGCAATGACAAATTCCGGTTCCATGACAAGTGCACGGGCAATACCGATCCGTTGACGTTGACCACCTGAGAATTCGTGAGGATAACGTGTCAAATGTTCTGCTAGAAGCCCAACTTCATGCATAATATTTTTTACTTTTTCCTGACGTTCTTCTTCGCTGTTAAACAAATGGTGGTTGATCAAACCTTCAGAGATAATATAATCAACTGTTGCACGTTCATTCAAACTTGCTGCTGGGTCTTGGAAGATCATTTGAATTTTACGGATCAACTCTGATTTTTCACTATGAGAGTTTTTTCCGTTGATCTTGCGACCGTCATAAATAATTTCTCCAGCACTTGTATCATTCAAACCGATGATAGCACGTCCAATTGTCGTCTTCCCACTTCCTGATTCACCAACAAGAGAGAAAGTTTCTCCCTTATTAATGAAGAAATTGGCATTCTTTACAGCAACGAATTTTTTACTTCCTTCACCGAAGGAAATTTCTAAATCTTTAATTTCAACTAATTTTTCAGTCATTTCCTTCCTCCTATTCTGTAATGTGAGTGAAGCCCATTTTTGAGCCAATCTTTTCGTGAAGGTTTTCGATTACTTCTGGTTTATGAACTGTTGGTGCATCTGGATGGAGCAACCATGTCTTAGCCCAGTGAGTATCGGTTACTTTGAAAGCAGGTGCCTCTTCTTCAAAATCAATCTGCATTGCATAGTCTGAACGAAGTGCGAAGGCATCTCCTTTGATTGGAGCATACAATGATGGCGGAGTTCCTGGAATAGAGTAAAGATCACCATCTGAGGTTGACAATTGAGGCAAGCTTGAAAGCAAGCTCCATGTGTATGGATGTTTTGGATCGTAGAAAATTTCTTCTACTTTACCAAACTCAACAATTTCTCCAGCATACATAACGGCTACTTTATCTGCAATACTTGCAACCACACCTAAGTCGTGGGTGATAAAGATAACTGTAAATTGGTATTCTTTTTGAAGGGATTTCAACAAATCAATGATTTGCGCTTGAATGGTTACGTCTAGGGCTGTTGTTGGTTCGTCACAGATTAAGATATCTGGACGGCAGGCCAAGGCGATGGCAATAACGATCCGTTGACGCATCCCACCTGAATATTGGAATGGATACTCATCAAAACGACGTTCCGCATCTGGAATTCCAACTTTCTCCATATAGTCCAAAGCCATTTCTTTAGCTTCTTTAGCTGTTTTCCCTTGGTGTTTGATAATGACTTCTGTAATTTGTGAACCAATTGTGTTGATTGGGTCCAAACTTGTCATTGGGTCTTGAAAAATTGTAGCGATCTTAGATCCACGAATATTTTCCCAATCTTTATTCGATTTCAAATCTGTCAATTCTTGACCACGGTATTTAATCGAGCCTTGGGCAATACGGCCATTATCTTCTAACATTCCGGTGAACGTCTTTGTCAAAACTGATTTCCCTGAACCTGACTCACCAACCAAGGCAAGAACTTCACCTTCTACTAGCTCAAGCGATACGCCACGAATCGCTGTCAATACGCGATCGCGCACGTCAAATTCCACTACGATATCTTGAGCAGATAAAATAATATTGTTATTTGATGTCATATCTACTCCTCCTATCTATGTGTACGTGGGTCGCTGGCATCGGCCAAGTTTTGTCCGACGATAAAGAATGACAAGGATACTAAAATCAAAACAGTAAGCGGAATCCAGAATAGGTAGGCATTGGTAGTTACGTTTTGAGAATAGTCAGAAATCAAACGTCCCAAACTTGGAACGGTGATTGGAAGACCAAGCCCGAAGAAGGAAAGGAAGGCTTCGTAAGAAATAAAGCTTGGAAGTAATTGTGATGTTTGTGTCACTATTACAGATACCAACTGAGGCAAAATGTTTTTCGTAACAATTTTCAAAGTTGGTGTTCCTAATGTTCGACTGGCAAGGTTGTACTCCAAATCACGGTAACGCATGATTTGGACACGAATGGTATAGGCAATTCCGATCCATCCGGTTAAGGACATGGCAAGAATCAAGTTCCAGAAACCAGATCCCATTGAGTAAGTCAAGACGATAACGATCAACATAAATGGAATGTTAGAAATAACGTTATAAACTTCCATCATGATACGGTCGATGGATTTTGAGATCCCCCAAATTCCACCAACGATAACTCCGACTACCACGTTAATAACCGTTGCGATGAAGGAAATGATAATTGAATTCCGAGCACCAAACCAAACTCCATCAAAGAGGGATTTACCGTTATTATCTGTACCAAATAGCGCTTTCCCACTTGGTGGATTCAAACGTGCTGAAAAGTCATTTACCTTACTTACGTCGTTGTAATCAAAATTTGAAAACATAGGATAGACAAAACTCATCAAAAGAATTCCAATCAAAATAGCAAGCATAATGATAGTGGTTCTTTTTTTCAAGAATTGCCTGAATACTGATTTCCAGTATGAATACGCTGGAGCATCGATTACTTCAGAGGCAAAGTCATCGCGTTTTACAAACTGAAATTTATTTTTATCGATTGTAGCCATTATTTGCCTCCTTTCGTATTCGTTAATTTAATCCGTGGGTCAAGTACTGTCATCAAGATATCACCTAACATGGCAGCAAAGATACCAAGCGATGTGAAAATGAAGACAAGTCCGATGACCATGGTGTTGTTTGATGCTTTAATAGAGTCAATCAACATTTTACCCATACCTGGGAAAGCGAAGACTGTTTCAGTAAGTGTCGCACCTGAGATAACTCCAATAATAGCACCTGGAATACCAGACACCAATGGGACCATTGCATTTTTGAAGATGTGTTTTCTTGAAATCTCACGTTCTGACAATCCTTTTGAACGAGCAAAACGGACGAAATCTTGCGAGTGGATATCGATCATGTAACGACGAATCCAAACTGCTATAAATGGCGCACTCAACAAACCAAGAATCAGAGAAGGCAATACATATGAACGCCAATCCTGTGCTCCAAGAACTGGAAATGAGTCTGGAAGTCCAAAGAAAGAACCTGTTAGACGCACAATGTAAACAAGGGCAATAGTTGGAAGAGACATCATAAATGTCAAAACAGCTGTCGAGATGCTATCAAACCATGAGTTCTTGAACAGAGCCATGTAAGATCCTAATGGGATCGCAATCAAGTAAGCAATCGCAATACCAATCAAACCAATGATTGAAGAAGATGCAATCATGGATGGATTTTCATAGTTACTCAACGTTGCTGTATACGCATCCCCTTTACCAAATCGACTGATGTCTTGTGAGTCTGCCTTGCTTGGAGATTTGTAGGTACGTGAGTAGATATCGATTGAAGATGTCTTTTTACCTGTTGGGAAGTTCACTTCACTCTTCTTAGTCGTTCCTTGTCCTTGGGTAATTACTTGAAGAACAGGGGTATTTGAATAAGTTGGATATGAATTTCCAAGGTTTAAGGTTACAAAGTTTTGGTGTACATATGGGAATTGACCATTAAAGTACAAGAGGTATTTGTGTTTCGTACCAGAACCTACAACTGACCAACCAATAGATGGATCATTTTCAATACGGATATAGCGTTTGAGATTTGGATTTGAGGCATCTTTCACCCAACCTGGATGATCAAACTGAATCAAATTCGCATAGAAGCTGATGACACGTTCAAAAACCGGAATTTCACGTACCGCATAAAAAGACTTACTTTCTGGGAAACGTTTCAACTGCCAACCATGACCTAATTTGTTAATGTATTCCTTATAGATCTTTTCATTAGCAGTTGTCGCATCAACTGTTACGGAAGAATCTTCTTTACTTGCTTTTTGTTGCAAGCTCTTTGAATCCATGTATTCCAAATAACCCATGCGATCGTAGACAGTATTTTCGTAGTTGATCTTCGAATCTTTTGTCTTCGCTACTTTATTGTAGTTGGGGTCATTTTTAAAGATGAGATTTCTCGGTGTTAGCGTATAGATAATCATGTAGGTCAATGTCGTCACAAGGAAGATCGACACTAACGAACGCAAAATACGCATAAAAACATATTTTTTCATATTTCATTCCTTTAATGTCCAAAAGAACTTTCTCCCCTAGAAGAGAAAGTTCTAATGAAAAGCAATAATTTAATTATTTAACGTGTTTTTCAAGATCTTGTTGAGCTTTTTTGTTTGACTCAGCTTTTTCTTTTTGCCATTTTTCACGTGCTTGTTCGTATTGTTTCTTAGTAACTGGTTCATCTTGAACTTCTACATATTTGAAGTATGCTGATCCTTTGTTACCAGCTTGAGCTGAAGCACCAGAGAATGGTACCACTTTAGAGATGACAGTTGCTGCACCTGATGATGACATTGTAGGTACTACAATTGCGCTATCTGTCAACCAAGCTTGAGCCGCTGCATATTTTTCATAACGTTTTACAACATCTTGTGTTTCGTTGTTTGCATCATCAAGAAGTTTTGCAAACTCATCCAAACCTACAGCTTTTGCTGATGGGTTATCTACCCCACCTGCAAAACCAAGGTAGACTTTTGTTTGGTCTTCAGAAGATGGTTGGAGAGTGTCAAGGTAAGTTGATGGATCTTGATAATCCGGGTTCCAACCGACCATACCTTGAAGGTCCCAATCTGCATCTGCTGCTGATGGTACGTTCAAAGTAAGGTTCATTACTTCATCTTGGTCCATCATTTGAAGGTCAACAACTACGTTGTCTTTACCAAGAGTTTCTTCCACTGTTTGTTTCAATGATTGCATACGTGTAACTACACTTGTTGCATTTTGAATAACAGGAACGTCAATATGAATTGGGAATTGAACGCCGTCTTTTTGAAGTTCAGCTTTGGCTTTTTCAAGTTGTGCTTTCGCTTTATCTTTGTTGTAAAGACCATCTTGACCATCTGCAAGGTTGATACCCTTCCACTGGTCTCCATAAGTAGTCAACTTATCTGCAACTACATTTCCGAAGTCTTTTCCATCTACTTGTACGAATGCAGGTGCAACATATGTATTACGGATAGCTGGTTTAGCAAATTCTTTACCATTAACTTGTGCTGAGTAGTTTTCACGGTTCAAGGCAAAAGTGATGGCTTGACGGAAATCTTTGTTTAAGATTGCTTTCTTAGTAGAAGATTTTTCAGCATCTGATTTCTTAGCAGTGTGTTTGTATGATTGGCGATCGATATTGAAACCAAGGATTGCTACACCTGAACCAGCTGGTGTGTTGTAGATATTGTCTTTGTATTTTTTCTCTACTGTTGCAAAGTTTGAGCTTGATGGGAAAAGACGAGCAGCTGTATAAGCTCCATCAGAGAAACCACGCGCCAATGAATCTTGATCTGATCCATCGTAATAAGTCAGTTTCACTTCCTTGACGTGAACGTTTTTCTTATCCCAGTAGTTGTCATTCTTTTCAAATACAACAGATGATTTTGATGTAATAGATTTAAGAAGGAAAGGTCCGTTTGCAAGGACTGATTTCACATCGTTTGGTTGACCAAAATCATCGCCTTTACTCTTCAAGAAATCTGTGCTAATTGGGAACAAGATTCCGTTGGTCGTTTTAGAGTTCCAGAAGGTTTCAGGTTTGTTCAATGTGTACTCAAGTGTGTAATCATCAACAGCTTTAACACCAACTTGGCTGAAGTCTGTAGTTTTTCCTTGCACATAATCATCCAAGCCTTTGATTGAGCCTTGAACTAATGGAAGTTCTTCTGATTTTTTATCAGCAGCGTGTTTCAAACCAGTCACGAAGTCTTTGGCAGTCACTTCACCACGCTCTTCACCGTCTGCATCGTACCATTTAACACCCTTACGAATCTTGTAGGTATAAGTCAAACCGTCTTTTGAAACAGACCAATCTTCTGCAAGTGATGGCACAAGATTTCCATACTTGTCATTTTCCATCAAACCGTCTACGATGTTTGTAGTGAGGTCTTGAGTGGCAGATTTAGAAGACACAGTATAGTCCAAAGTTGTTGGGTCAGTAGTGTAGACATAACCATAGTTTTTGTCTTCGTTTGAACCAGAACCTGATTTACTTGTGTTTGATCCTGAACATGCAGCTAACAATCCAGCTGCAAGGAGTGTTACTCCGGCAACTGCGAATACTTTACCTTTTTTCATAGGAATTCTCCAATAGTTTTTTTAGATTTGTTTAAGATTATATCACAAGTAGAAAAAAAAGTAAACTAAATTTTCTGAATATTTGCTTTATCACTATCAAAAAACCTTGCTATGACTGACTTTTTAGTCTAATTGACGATTTTACGATTTTCCATTAATCATTTGTATGATACAATAGAGAAGACTAAGTAACGAGGAAACAACTGTGAAAAAATTCTTTCTTTCTTTTTTAACCTTCATGCTGCTGTTATGCAGTTTACCTTATCAGGTCGTTCTGGCAGATGAGTTAGATCTTCCTGCTCAAAGCGCCATTGCTGTTGAAGCTGATACAGGTAAAATCTTATATGAAAAGGATTCGGAGAAAAAACGAGATGTGGGGGGACTGTCTACACTCTTAACCACTTATCTGATTTTCGAAGCCATTCATGAAAAAAAACTTTCTCTGAAAGATCCTATCAAACTGTCTGAGAAAGCTCTAGCCTTAAATTATATCGAAGGTGCTGGCACTCTTCCTATGGAAGCGAACCAATATACGGTTGAACAGTTATTGACTGCTCTTTTAGTTGGAAATTCTAGCACTGCTGCCTTGGCCTTAGCTGAGAAAGTGGGTGGCTCTGAGAAAAGCTTCGTTGAAAAAATGAAGCAAAAACTTACTGAATGGGGCATTCAATCTCCTCATTTAATCAATGCTACCGGATTAAATACTCAAACCATTAGCGGAGATCCTGACGGGAAAGAAGACGAAAATCAATTGAGTGCTTATGATATTGCTGTTATTGCCAAGCACTTACTCCAGGATTTTCCTGAAGTGACCAAATATACTTCAAAGCCCACTGCTCTTTTTTCAAACACGCAGATTGAAAACCCCAACCTGATGCTAGAAGGCATGCCGAATTACCGTTCAGGCGTCGACGGCCTTCGGGTTAGCAACTCTAACAAGGGCGGTATCACCTTTGCTGCATCAACGACGCAAAATGGGATCCACATGATAACGGTCGTTCTAGGGGTGGATGCGGTTGACGGAGATCCTTATGCCCGCTTTGTGGCTACTTCTTCTCTGATGAACTACGTGGTACGAACCTTTGTTCCTTCCATTGTCGTCAAAGAAGGAGATCCCTACGGAAAAAGTAAGGCAACTATCATGGATGGGAAGTCCGAGACTGTTTTAGCTGTTGCAAAAAAAGACTTCTATATCGTCGAAAAGCAAGGCAATCAAGCGGAACCAAAAATACAATTCAAGAGTAACCAAGAATCATTCCGAGCACCTGTCAAATCAGGCACAAGTCTTGGAAAATTACACTACACTGATCCAGATAAAATCGGACGTGGCTACTTAGAAGATCAAGAACCAACAGTCGATATGGTAGCAGGAAGAACCGTTGAGAAAAGCTTTTTCTTAAAGGTTTGGTGGAATGAATTCGTCCGTTATGTCAACGAAAAATTATAAGCAAAAAATCACAATGGAGTCAGGTCCATTGTGATTTTTGATTGATGAAAATGAATTATCCTACAGATCCTTCCATTTCGTAGCTAATGAGTCGGTTTAACTCAACAGCATATTCCATTGGAAGTTCTTTTGTAAAGGGTTCTACAAATCCCATGACAATCATTTCTGTCGCTTCTGATTCAGACAGACCACGACTCATCAAATAATAAAGTTGCTCTTCTGAGATTTTTGAAACTTTAGCTTCGTGCTCCAAAGCAACTTGTGAGTTGTGGATTTCATTAAATGGAATCGTATCTGATGCAGATAAATCATCCATGATAATGGTGTCACACTCGATGTGAGAAACTGACTTCTTGGAATTTTTGTTAAAGGTAACTTGTCCACGGTAGTCTACCTTTCCACCACCCTTCGCGATGGATTTGGATACGATAGACGAGCTAGTGTGGGGTGCATTGTGGATCATCTTGGCACCTGTATCTTGGTGTTGACCTGTATTCGCGAAGGCAATGGACAACATGGTCCCACGCGCTCCTTCTCCATCCAGATAAACAGATGGGTACTTCATGGTTGTCTTCGCTCCTAAGTTCCCGTCGATCCACTCAACTGTGGCATCTTTTTGAGCTTTGGCCCGCTTGGTAACCAAGTTGTAGACATTGTCTGACCAGTTTTGAATGGTCGTGTAGCGCATATAAGCACCATCCAAGGCAAAGATCTCAACAATCGCTGCATGGAGGCTATTGCTTGAGTAGGTCGGCGCTGTACAGCCTTCTACATAGTGAACACTTGCTCCCTCATCCACGATAATCAACGTGCGCTCAAACTGACCTGTATTTTCATTGTTGATACGGAAGTAAGTTTGAAGGGGAACGTCTACTTTTACGCCTTTTGGTACATAAATGAAGGTTCCACCAGACCAGACTGCTGAGTTGAGGGCAGCCAATTTGTTATCCGTTGGCGGTACCAACTTCGCAAAGTACTGTTTGAAAAGATCTGGATATTCTTTTAGGGCAGAATCAGTATCGGTAAAGATAATCCCCAACTTTTCAAACTCTTCTTTCATATTGTGGTAAACCACTTCTGATTCATACTGAGCAGAAGCCCCTGCTAAGTAAGCACGTTCTGCTTCAGGAATTCCGATACGCTCAAAGGTTTCTTTGATTTTCTCTGGAACTTCGTCCCATGAACGGGCAGGTTTATCCGAAGGTTTTTGATAATAGATCAAATCATCAAAGTCAATTTCTGATAGATCGGCTCCCCAGGTTTGCATGGGCATCTTTTTGAAGGTTTCAAAAGATTTCAAACGGAATTCTAGCATCCATTCTGGTTCATTTTTTGCTGCAGACAATTCACGAATAACCGCTTCATTCAATCCCTTCCCGGTAGAGAGAATGGGTTGAACGTCATCGTGAAATCCAAATTTATATTCACCGAGATCAATTGGTTTCGGTTCGACTCTTTCTTCAGCCATAATTTCCTTTCTTTCTCTGTTTCTTCTTTTAATTATTTGCTACGTTCGATCGCTTTTTTGAGAGCATTCCAGGAGAGGGTCGCACATTTAATCCGTTGTGGGAATTTTGAGACTCCAGATAAGAAGGCTGCGTCTCCTAATTCCTCTTGGCGAGGATCTGACTGGCCTTGGACCATTTCTGAAAAGACCTGTGCCAATTCTTCGACTTCCTCTTTTGTTTTTCCCATTACAGCATCTGTCATCATACTAGCTGAAGCCGTTGAGATCGTACAGCCTGAATTCACAAAGGCAATATCTTCCACCCTGTCATTCTCATCAAATTTCACACTTAACTGGATCACATCTCCACAAGTTGGATTGTTGAGTTGGATCTGATCAACATCTTCAATTTGTCCTTGGTGGTGGGGGTGTTTTGAATGATCGGCTACGACCGCCATGTACAGCGAATCTAATTTAGAAAGTGCCATTGAAAAACTCCTTTGCTTTGATCAATGCCTCAATTAATTTATCACAGTCCGCTTTGGTGTTGTAGATATAAAAACTTGCTCTCGTTGTCGCTGGGACTTGTAGGTATTGAAGGAGCGGTTGTGCACAGTGGTGACCTGCACGAACGGCAATCCCTTCATAATCTAGTGCTGTTGCTAAGTCATGCGGATGGAGATCTCCTAGATTAAAGGAAATGACGCCAGAACGTTGGGCTAAGTCTTGGGAACCATAGATGGTCAAGCCTTCGATAGCCTGTAATTTTGGAAACACATAGGCAATCAGTTTTTGCTCATGCGCTTCTACCTGGTCCATACCCAGCTCTTCTAAGTAATCGATTGCTGCACCAAGACCAATTGCTCCCGCCATATTAGGTGTTCCAGCTTCAAATTTCCAAGGCAATTCCTTCCAAGAGGCAGATTGTTCGTAAACAAAGTCAATCATCTCGCCCCCAAACTCGATCGGAGACATTTGCTCTAAGATTTCTTCCTTCCCATAGAGGACACCAATCCCTGTTGGTGCAGCCATCTTGTGGCCAGAAAAAGCAAAGAAATCCGCATCTAAGTCTTGTACATCAATGGCCATATGAGGGGTTGATTGAGCCCCATCTACGACCATGATCGCTCCAACTTCATGAGCTAATCGAGCAATTTCCTTGATCGGATTGACCACCCCTAAGACATTCGAAGCATGGGTGATGGAGACAAATTTTGTCTTCTCACTAAGCTTGCTCTTTAAGTCCTGCATATCCAGTAAGCCATCTTTTAGATAGACATAGACCAGTTTTGCTCCCGTCTTCTTGCAGGCTTGCTGCCAAGGAATGATATTGGAGTGATGTTCCATGATGGAAATCAGGACCTCATCCCCTTCCTTTAGGACTTCTTCTGCGTAGCGGGCTACCCAGTTGAGTCCGGTCGTTGTCCCTCTTGTAAAGAGCACTTCCTTGGTTGATGAAGCATTGATAAATTTTCTGACTTTCTCACGCGCTGCCTCATAGGCTGCTGTCGCTCGTTCAGCCAAAGTATGGACTCCACGATGAACATTGGCGTTATCTTGCAAATAATAGTGATTAACTGCTTCAAGAACACGTTTAGGTTTTTGCGTCGTCGCTGCATTATCTAGATAAACCAAAGGCTCATCGTGAACTAGTTGATCGAGAATGGGAAAATCTTGAGCAATCGTATTTTTATCTAGCATTGTTTCTCCTTAGCGTTGAGATAACTTTTCTTCGATGGTAGCAATCATTTCATCACGTACTTCTTTAACTGGGATTTCAACAATAACAGATCCCAAGAAACCACGCACCACTAAGCGTTCTGCTGTGTGTTGATCCAGACCACGACTCATGAGGTAATACATATCTTCTGGGTCCACTTGACCGATCGATGCAGCATGGCCTGCTGTAACGTCATTTTCATCAATCAAGAGGATTGGGTTGGCATCTGAACGCGCTTGGTCCGATAACATCAAAACACGGCTTTCTTGCTGAGCATCAGCTCCTTTAGCCCCCTTGATAATATGACCAATTCCGTTGAAGGTCAAGGTTCCTTTTTCAAGAATAACCCCGTGTTGCAAGATATTTCCGATCGAGTTGCAACCAAAGTTGGTCACGCGGGTGTCAATTCCTTGCACCTGACGACCGCTTGATAAGGCAACGACTTTCAAATCTGCATGACTTCCGTTTCCAACCAAGTCACTGTCAAAATCTGCAACCACGTTGCCTTCGTTCATAACACCGATAGCCCAATCAATGCTGGTATCCTGACCTAGTTTTCCACGTCGACTGATGTAGGCTGTGACATTTTCACCCAGACGGTCAATCGCCGCAAATTTCACTTGGGCACCTGAGCGGGCAATCACCTCAACCGTCACATTAGCAGTTGCTGTTGCTGAGCCATCACCTTTTGATTCTAGGCGTTCCAAATAGCTAAACTTGCTGTTTTTGCCTGCAATAATCAAAATGTGTTTATTAAAAGGTACATCACTATCACTATCCTGGTAGAAAATGCCTTCGATTGGTTCTGAAATTTCGACGTTATCTGGAATATAGAGGACAGCCCCACTATTAAAATAAGCTGTGTGGTATGCTGCTAGTTTATCATCATCGTATTTAACCGAAGACATAAAGTAGTCTTCTACCACCTGCGGAATTTCTTCTAGGGCAGAATGGAAATCTGTAAAAAGGACTCCTTGGTCTGCCAAGGCTTGTGGCACCTGTTCAAAAACAGTCTGAGTTCCAACTTGGACCAATTTTAAGTTTGAATCGAGGGCTGTAAAATCGGGAACATTGGCAGAAGCCTCACTTTCTGTGATCGTCCCATCCCCAAGGTTCCAGCGGTGAAATTTGACGCGTTCAATGGCTGGCAATTCCAACTGATCGATCTTGTCAAAAGCTTTTTTTCGTAAATCTTGCAGCCAGCTTGGCTCAGCATGCAGTTCCGAAAAGAGGGTAATATTTTCAATACTCATTTTTTTCTCCTAATAAAGATACTATCTGTTTGATTTTATGACAACATTAGATCACTTGTCATCAGGTTATAGTTCTTCTTTATAGTCGTAACCGAGTTCTTCTGCGAGTTGGGCATAGCCTTCACGTTCCAAGCGTGCAGCCAATTCTGGTCCACCTGAAAGCACAACACGACCTTCCATCATCACATGAACGACGTCAGGAGTAATATAGTTCAACAAACGTTGGTAGTGGGTGATGATCATCGCTCCAAAACCTTCACCCCGCATCGCATTAACCCCTTTAGATACGACCTTAAGAGCATCAATATCCAAACCAGAATCAATTTCATCCAAAAGAGCAAATGTTGGCTCCAACATCAATAATTGAAGGATTTCATTCCGTTTTTTCTCACCACCAGAGAATCCTTCATTGAGGTAGCGTTCTGCCATTTCTTCTTTCATGTTGAGCAGTTCCATCTTTTCATCCAATTTTTTGATGAAATCACGAATAGAGATCTTCTCGTCCTCTTCTTTACCAGCATTCATGGCTGCACGTAAAAATTCTGCATTGGTAATTCCTGGGATTTCTGAAGGGTATTGCATGGCAAGGAACAAGCCCATCCGTGCACGTTCGTCCACTTCCAATTCTAAGATGTTGACACCATCAAACAGAATCTCCCCTTTGGTTACTTCATAATTTGGGTTTCCCATAATGGCAGCTGACAGAGTAGATTTCCCTGTTCCGTTTGGTCCCATGATGGCTGCGATCTCACCAGTTTTTAGGGTCAGGTTTACACCTTTTAAAATTTCTTTGCCTTCAATTTCAACGTGAAGGTCTTTAATTTCTAATGTCGACATTGCATTCCCTTTCTTTTTACTTTGAAGTCTAGAAGGTTCTCAAAGCATCGATTCCTTCATCACAAAGTATTTTTTTACCTTTCAAGTATATCAAAAAAAAGCCTAAATGGCTTTTCTTTTGATTAGAACTATTCTTATTTAGTTTTTTCTTTTCGTTTTTGACGAACTTCCTCCCGGTAGGAAGAATTCCCTATATAGCGCAGAACATTTAACAAAGGACTATGATGTGGCCCTAAAACCCCAATCAATTCTGCTAACAACTCTACTCCAAACAAGAGCCCGATCACAAGTAGGACACCCCCAATGCGACTCGAGATGTTGAGCAAGAGAGAAATCAAGGAGAAAATCATCGAAATCCCATAGATCACAAGTACAGTTCCCCGATGTGTCAAGCCCAGAGAAAGAAGTCGGTGGTGCAAGTGATTGCGATCCGGTTTATAAAATTTTTGACCAGATAGGGTCCGACGGATAATGGCTAAAAAGGTATCTGTAATCGGTACTCCGAGGATAATCATTGGTGTGACTACCGCAACAGCTGTCGCATTTTTCAAACCTTGCAAGGACAAGACAGAAATCATGAATCCGATAAACAAGGCACCGGTGTCTCCTAGATAGAGAATGGCTGGATGGTAGTTAAAGGGAAAGAAACCTGCGATGGACGCAACCAAGACAAAGATGGTCATGGTCAGAAAGAGATTGGGGACTGGTAGAAAGAAATAGGACACAATCCCCATTGTCACTAGGGAAATAATAGAGACCCCACTCACCAAGCCATCTAATCCATCAATCAGATTGACTGCATTGGTAATGGCAACAATCCAAATCACTGTCAAAAGATACGATAGCCATGGTTCAAAATGAAGTAAGGGACCACCGAACGGAATCTTGAAATCATTCAGCCGAAAATCTGTCAAAAACCAGACCAGACTCGCTGCCAGCAGGATACCGATCATCTTTTTCTTGGCTGACAACTCTTTTACATCATCGATCAAGCCTGTAAGAGCGATAATCCATCCCGCTCCTACGACCGGCAAGGTATAGGATAGGTAACTTTTGATTGGTGCGGTGGTGGATGTCAGCATAGGAATAAACACGAGAGTCGCAATTGAAAAAGCAATCACGATAGCCAGTCCACCCGCGCTTGGCATGGGCTTGGTATTGATCCGACGCGCATTCGGATAATCTACGGCATCAATCTTAAAGGAGAACAAGCGAACCAAGGGCGTCAATACCAAGGCAATCATAAAAGTCCCAATCAGCACCAGAACAAATTGCAAGGAAAAGGACATCATAAGCTAGCAACTTTCTTCAAATTCTCAATCGCCCCAGACAACATTAGTAAGTGACCATGTTCCTGCAGAACGGCCCGTGTCACTTCTGAATCATCCGCATACTCCCGAATGATGGCAAGCAACCAGGTTGGATATTGATTTGGTTGATCCTCTGTATCGATCAAGACAGTTAAATAATAATCTGACTCCATTTTGTATAATTCAGAAGTATCCACTGGGAAGCTTACCGTTTTTGAAAAGGCAACTGCTTGCTGGATATTTGAAAAACGCAAAATGTAATAAATATACTGACTTACTGGTGCTTCAGGTGTCGGATCTTGTTCTTGATTGTCCCGCAACTCTTCTTGTTCCAAATGGTGAATGGCTTCTGCATCCCCTTTTGTCTTATCAGAGATTGTTTTTTCCAGGGTTTTGATAAATTCATCTGGCGTCATGCGCGACAATTCTTCCATATCAGGAAGATCTGACAAATCCTCAAAATCCAATTGTTGATCAATTTTTGATTTGGTAACAAAAACATCCAATTTATCTGGTTTTGGTGTCACGCGAAAACTCAGCATCCCGCTATCCAGGAAGCTTTCTGGCATTTCGAGTTCATCCAAAATGGCATAGAAAAATTCTTCTGTTTTTTCTTGTGGGACAAGAAAATCAGCAATTTCCATCCCGCGTTCTTCTAAGTCTTCTAGTTGGATCGTGATCTTAATTGTTGAATCACTAATTTGCTTCATCTTCATAGCATAACCTCATACTTCTAGTCTTACTATTATACTAAAAAAATGGATAGAATTCAAAAAAAGGATGCATAGAAAAGAGGTCAGGACAAAAGTCTCCAACCTCAATAAACAATTTGATCGAGTTCAACCGTTCTCTTAGAAAATAACACGGAAGAGGCCATACAATAACAAGATGGAACCAAGAACAATACGGTATTTCCCAAAGACGGTGAAATCATGATTTTTCACATAATCTGTCAAGAAGCGGATGGCGTACATGCTGACTACGAATGCCACTCCCATCGCTACCAGTAGAATAAAAAGTTGCCCTAGTGCAAGTGAATGCCCGCCAAGAGCGAATTTCCCAACCTTTAAGAGACTAGCCCCAAACATAGCCGGGATACCCAGATAAAAGGTAAACTCTGTCACCACTGGACGGCTAACACCATTGATCAAGCCCCCTACAATCGTAGCACCTGAACGGCTTGTACCTGGAAATAGCGATAAGACTTGGAAAAGTCCGATATAAAGAGCTGTTCGATAAGGTAACTTATGCAACTCTGTCACTGCAGGTTCGACCTGTTCCCGTCTTTCCAAATAGATAAAGGCAATCCCGTAGGTAATCAACATAATTGCAACGGAAATCGAATTGTGGAAATGCGCCTCAAACCAATCATCTAATTTAAAAACAAAGACAAGCGGGAGGGTTGCAACTGCAACTTTTGCCCATAACTGCCAGGTCCGACGCACTTCTACTGCTGATTTCCCTGGTTTAAACGGATATAATTTATCAAAATAAATTACCACAACCGCTAGGATCGCACCCAATTGGATCACAACATTGAACATCTCCATAAAGGCTGGATCTTGGTTTTTAAACTGCACAAAATCCTGTAGTAGAATCAAGTGACCTGTACTTGAGATCGGTAGCCATTCTGTAATCCCCTCGACAATCCCAAAAAGGATCGCTTTGATTAATTCGATCAGAAACATCTTTTTCTCCTAAACTTACATTTGCTCTATTATATCATAAATCTATGGACCGGACCAGGCCTTCCAAACTAGAAGGGTAAGAGAGACTAAGACCATTCTTAGTGCTGCTTAGAAGGCACCAAAGCCTCCTCCGCCTCCTCCGCCAGAGAAGCCTCCTCCACTACCAGAAGAAACTGTGAAATGACTAGCTGTCGATGCTGTCGATCCATAAGTAGACATGGCATGACTTGAGTGGGTCACATCATGATAGAATGGGGTGTAAACGAAAGCATTTAAGGCTTGATTTTCTAACTGAATATTCCGAAGTTTCATGACCTTTGTGACCTGATCGGCTACACCATACAAGGCCGCATAGACCAATAAGCGGTTCCATAGGACAAGAGACTGCAACTCTGCATCGTTGAGGTGGGCAATCTCTTTCAACATCCGACCAAAACTATCCCAGTAATAGCGTTGCTCAGCACCCGCAAGATTGACAACCCCATCTCGTAGGCAGGCTTTAAAGACACCATTGAAGCGCACTGGCATAAACCAAAGTATGAGGATCCCTATCAAACAAGGAACAGAGAACCAACCCATCCCAAAGATAGCAAAGATTTCTGCTCCAAGAGCGATAAACCAAGCAGCCCAACCAAAGAAGAGACTTCGTCTAGCTTGTGCTTCTTCATTTGCCTCTAAAGGGCGATAGTAGCTTGGCAAATGGAGATCTTCCACCTTGCGATGAACATCTCGGGCCACTTGGTTGACAGCCGTATCAAAACGAGCCTGAGCCTTACTTCCTAGTGAACGAATCGCATCTTGATCTGCTTTTTTAGCATGTTTGTATACATCATCACTAAATTCATAATTCTCAAAGAGACGGTTAACAGGACAGGAAACTTGATCCCCAAAAGCCATATTCATAAAGGAGCGTTCAAAATCATCCACATGTCCATGAGACTTTCTCGTCAAAACGACTTCATTTCCTTGTTGCTCGTAGACAATCACTCCACGATCCATCAAATCCAGCAATGTAGCTTGAAGCATTTTTTCAAATGTAAACACTGGCGGAGTTGCCTTCTCTTTATTGGTCGGGGAGGCCTCGTCTAATTCAGCTGAATAAACAACCGAGCTCATAACAAGAGGTGCAATATCCTGTGGAATCTCATAAAGACGAGTATTGGTCGGATAGGTCACACCAGGCCAAATCATTTTTTTGAACCGATTGCGACCCAAGAGAGAAAGAAGCCAGAGTGCAATAATGAAGGCTGGCAAGATCCAGTTCCAAAACATGCGTGTCCAGTATTTTTCCTGTTCAATTTTAGCTTGGTTCTTGTGAAATTCATCCAATTTGGTTAATCCTGTATTTCGACCAGAATCATACAAAGTAGTTAGATCTGACTTCAACCAGTAACCATACAACTCCACAGCCTTTCCTTTGCCTAGGTTATAGAAAGTGGCAGAATAGATTCCATCTTCTTTCTTTACAGTCACATCCGGTCCCATAAAGGCTGTATGGATATACAGTTCCGATTGGGCATTAGCTGGTGCAAACTTAGGGATGACACGAAATTGAACTTCATCCACCTTCTGATCACCATCAGTAATTGGTTTCCAGTTTAACTGCAAGATATCCTTGTGTGAATAAAGAAGATTTTTTAATTTCCATGTGACTTTAATTTTGACTGTATCTGTCGCCACACCACTGTTATAAATTTTCACCCGGTAGCCATCACCTAGATTCGTAATCTCGGGTTCTCTTTGAAGATCACGGCCTTCCACCTCAACCTTTGGTGGCATCTCAATTGCGAAGCCTTGTGGCATATTCCCCGCCGTTCCTAGACTAACATACTGCCCTCTGTAAGAATCTTTGAAATAATAGACCAACTCCTCCTCATAGGTGGCGTCGTCCCAGTTGTCCAAGGTCAAGGTTCCACCATAGTACAATACATCATAAGAGGGGCTAGATGCATGGACGTTCTGACTAACAAAAAGGCAGGCCAGAAAGGCGAAAAAAACATACAAATACTTTTTCATTTGATCACGCTCCTTTGTATTATTATAGCATTTTTTAAATAAAAAGAGGAGCATGCTTGAAATGCAACCTATTTTACCGTACAATAGGAAGAGTTAAAATAAGGAAGAGGAGAAAAAATGAAAAAAACATTATTCGCGCTCTTAACAGGGCTTTTCATTTGCCTAGGCATCACACAGGTTGCTCATGCAGATGACTATTTACGAATTGGGATGGAAGCCGCTTACGCTCCTTTCAACTGGACCCAGGAAGATGATTCAAATGGAGCCGTGAAGATTGATGGTACCAACCAATATGCCAATGGGTACGATGTCCAAATCGCCAAAAAAGTTGCTGAGGATTTAGGTAAAAAACCTTTGATCGTGAAAACATCTTGGAACGGTTTAATTCCAGCACTCACATCTGGTAAAATCGATATGATTATCGCCGGGATGAGTCCCACTGCTGAACGTAAAAAAGAGGTCGCCTTCTCTAATAGCTACTATACCAGCGAGCCGGTCATGCTGGTCCGCAAAGACGGAAACTATGCGAATGCCACTAGTCTAGATGACTTTAAAGATGCAAAGGTTACCTCTCAACAAGGGGTCTACCTCTACTCGCTCATTTCTCAACTCAAAGGGGCAAAACAAGAAACCGCCATGGGAGACTTTGCTCAAATGCGTCAAGCGCTTGAATCCGGCGTCATCGATGCTTATGTTTCCGAACGACCAGAAGCCATAACCGCTGAGTCCGCTAATTCAAAATTTAAGATGATCCAATTCAAAAAAGGATTTGAAGTTGGAGAAGAAGATGCGACCATCGCTATCGGGATGAAGAAGGGTGATACTAGACTTGACCAAGTCAATGCCGCACTAGCTAAGATTTCGTTTGAAGACCAAGTCAAACTCATGGATGATATGATTAAGAAGCAACCAGCTTCCAGTGATGCTAGTGATGATAAGCAGACATTCTTTAGCCAAGTGATGAAGATTTTAAAGGATAATGGCCCACAGTTCTTACGGGGAACTGGAATGACCCTCTTAATCTCTATGACTGGAACTATCGCTGGGTTGATTATCGGTTTGTTAATCGGTGTCTTCCGAACAGCTCCGAAGGCTAAAAATAAATTCCTTGCTGGATGTCAAACTGCCTTTGGTTGGTTCCTCAATGTCTACATTGAAATCTTCCGTGGAACTCCGATGATCGTTCAATCCATGGTCATTTTCTATGGTTCCGCCCAAGCCTTCAACATTTCCTTGGATCGTACCTGGGCCGCCATCTTTATCGTATCAATCAATACCGGAGCTTATATGAGTGAGATTGTTCGTGGTGGGATCTTAGCAGTGGATCCAGGTCAGTTTGAAGCAGCGACTGCTCTAGGAATGACCCATGGACAAACCATGCGCAAGGTCGTCCTTCCACAGGTTGTTCGCAATATCTTGCCAGCAACAGGGAATGAATTTGTTATTAACATCAAGGATACATCTGTTTTAAATGTTATCTCTGTAGTTGAACTGTACTTTACAGGAAATACGGTCGCAACTCAAAACTACCAATACTTCCCAACCTTTACGATCATCGCTGTGATTTACTTCGTTCTCACCTTTACCATCACACGAATTCTTCGCTACATCGAACGTCGCTTAGATTCTGATACTTATACTACAGGTGCAAATCAAATGCAAGTCAATGAGGTGAAATAATGACAGAAAAAATTCTTGAAATTAAACATTTAAAAAAATCTTATGGTCAAAATGAGGTTTTGAAAGATATTTCGCTCACGGTTGAAAAAGGAGAGGTGATCTCCATCATCGGGAGCTCAGGTAGCGGAAAATCAACCTTTCTTCGCTCCATCAATCTTCTAGAGACTCCTACTGCTGGAGAGATTCTCTATCGTGGGCAAAATGTTCTTGACCCTGAATATGATCTTACCCACTACCGCGAGAAATTGGGAATGGTTTTCCAAAGCTTTAATCTTTTTGAAAATTTAAATGTCTTGGAAAATACCATTGTGGCACAAACGACCGTCCTCAAGCGTGATCGTGAAACCGCAGAAAAAGTTGCCAAAGAAAACCTTGAAAAAGTCGGTATGGGATCTCAATATTGGGCTGCCCGTCCGAAACAACTTTCAGGTGGTCAAAAGCAACGGGTCGCTATCGCACGTGCCCTCTCTATGGATCCTGATGCCATTCTCTTCGATGAACCCACTTCTGCCCTAGATCCAGAAATGGTTGGAGAAGTCTTGAAAATCATGCAGGACCTGGCAAAAGAAGGTCTCACCATGATTGTTGTCACCCACGAAATGGAATTTGCCCGCGATGTCTCTAGCCGTGTCATCTTCATGGACAAGGGGGTCATTGCTGAGCAGGGAGATCCAAAAGAAATCTTTAGTAATCCCAAAGAAGAACGGACCAAGGAATTCCTTCAACGCTTCTTACACTAATCTCTTGAAACAGTTTGCTTACCAATATGGAAGCAAGCTGTTTTTTGTACCTCCTCTTCTTTTAAGGCATAGAAAAAACCAGAGAGGAAGCCTCTCTGGTTTTTAATTGGAACAACAAATTAATCTTCGAATTTTTGATGATTTTTGTCATAAAAATCAATCAATCCGAGTGCAGTTTCAAACGAGATGTTCTTCACTTTTGCACGTCCTTGAGCCAAGGCAATGATAGACATTTCACGGGCATTTGTTTCTTTACTGATACGATATCCCGTAATTTTCTTATCGCGTACCCATCCAACAACTGATTCTACTTTTTCAAAGTTCGATTTAGCCATGATCTTTCTCCTATATTATTATTTCCAATACTAATATAAATTGTTTTGCACATTTTGTCAACTAAAATCGCTGAAAATACGAACCTTTTTTAAAAAATGAGAAAAAATTTACTTTGCTTTCAGGGCTGATAATATTTGTGTACGAATGTTTTCGACGCCATCTGGGTTAGCTGGTAGGAAAATCGTATTATTCCCTTCCTTATCTGCAAAATTATTTAAGGTATCTAAGTACTGATTGGTTAACAGAATAGACATGATTTGCTCTTCGGTCAAGTCTACATTGGCTCCTTTTAACTCTTTAATAGAGTCTGCCAATCCATCGACAATAGCCTTCCGTTGCTCGGCAATACCGACCCCGTGCAAGCGGTCTTTTTCCGCCTCAGCTTCGGCAGCAGTAACGATCTTGATCTTGTCTGCTTCTGCCAATTCCTGAGCTGCCACGCGTTTTCTTTGCGCCGCATTGATCTCGTTCATGGATTGTTTCACTTCGGCATCTGGCTCAACTTTGGTGATCAAGGTTTTTACAATAATATATCCATAAGTTGACATTTCTTCTGCCACTTGTTTTTGAACTTCAAGGGCGATTTCATCTTTTTTCTCAAATAATTCATCCAAGGTCAACTTGGGAACAGAAGAACGCAAAGCATCTTCAATGTATGATTTAATCTGTGATTCTGGACGCATCAACTTGTAGTAGGCATCCTTTACGTTGCTTTCGTTCACTCGGTATTGCGTCGCCACATTCATGGTAACGAATACGTTATCCTGAGTTTTTGTTTCAACCACGATCTCACTCTGCAAGAGGCGCAATTGAACTCGTGCTGCAATTTTATCGATACCAAAAGGCGCTCGCATATGAATGCCACTATCGCTAATTTTTTGATAACGTCCGAAGCGCTCGATGATGGCAACGGATTGTTGCTTGACCACATATAGTGAGCTAATCACAATTAATCCTGCAACCAGTAGCAAGAATAAAACAAAGATAATAAATCCAGGCATAAAAAGTTCCTCCTTTTAATTTACGCATATCATATCACAAGTATTGATAAAAAAGCAATATATTCCTTAAAAATATATTGCTTAAATGGTCGATTGTTTCTGTATAATACTCAGACGAGCATATTATAGAGTGTTTCATTGCCGTTCAAGTTAATGAAAGACGGATCAAAACGCTCGATACGGTTGACCAAGCCTGCATAGTCATGTTTATTGGCTAAAGTAACCCCAATCAAGACAGGGCCTGTTCCCTTACTAGCGCGCTTGATGTATTCAAAACGTGTGATATCATCATTTGGCCCTAAGATATCATTTACAAACTCGCGAAGGGCCCCTGGACGTTGTGGAAAGTTTACGATAAAGTAGTGTTTCACTCCATCGTAGATCAAGGCACGTTCTTCCATTTCAGGCATGCGGTTAATATCATTATTCCCACCTGAGATAATACAACAGATCGTTTTACCCTTGATGTATTCGCGCAAGATCTCTAGAGATGCCACACTAGCAGCTCCCGCTGGTTCGGCAACAATTCCTTGCTTAGAATAAAGATCAATCAAAGTCTCTGAAATCAAACCTTCATCGACCCCAACCAGTGTTTCCACATGCTGACGGGTTACTTCATAGGTTAATTGTCCTACTTTTTGCACGGCAATCCCATCTGCAAATTTATCAATTTCTGGTAATTTGACTGGGCCCCCTGCTTCAAAAGCAGCCTTCATGGAGCGTGCCCCTTCGGCCTCTACCCCAATGACCTCAATCCTAGGCTCTGTTTCTTTGATGTAGGTAGAAACACCTGAAATGAGGCCACCACCTCCTACAGGAACAAGGACTGCATCAAAAGCAATCGATTCTTTTCGAGCTTCCTCAAGGATTTCGTAGGCCACTGTTCCTTGACCAGCCTGTACGTTTGGATCATCAAACGGGTCAATAAAGGTCCGTTTTTCTGCAAGAGTAAATTCTTGGGCCGCCTTAGCTGACGCGTCAAAGGTATCCCCAACCAACTTGATTGTTACATAATCCCCACCAAAGAAGCGGACTTGGCCAATCTTTTGTTGCGGTGTCGTAATCGGCATGAAGATGGTCGCTGGAATCTTCATTTCATTACAAGTATAAGCAACCCCTTGCGCATGGTTCCCCGCAGAAGCACACACTACCCCACGCTCACGCTCTTCTTTTGATAATTGAGAGATCGCAAAGTAAGCACCACGAATTTTGAAAGAACGAACGCGTTGGGCATTTTCTTTTTTCAAATAAATCTTTGCCCCATATTTTTCAGATAAATAGTGGTCGTATTCAAGAGGCGTATTAACAACGACCCCTCTTAATATTTTATAGGCCTTGGCCACATCTTTTGCTGTTATCATTTCATACCTCTGTTGCTGTGTATTGATCAAAAAAGCAAGCCAGGGTGTCCCAACTTGCTTAGTCTTCTACAGACAATTAGTTGTAGATTTTGAAGGCGTCATCGTCGTTTTGACCAACGAATGGCATTGCTTTACGCAATTCAGCACCAACTTTTTCAATTTCAAGTTCTTCAGCTTGTTTGCGGAAGGCTTTCAAACGTGGGAAACCAGCATCGTGGTCTTCAACGAATTCACGCGCAAACTTACCTGATTGGATATCAGCAAGGGCAGCTTTCATGTTTTCTTTTACTTCTGGACCGATGACACGTGGACCAGTTACGAAATCACCAAATTCCGCAGTATTTGAACATGATTGACGCATTTTCTTGAAGCCACCTTCGTAGATCAAGTCAACGATCAATTTCATTTCGTGAAGTACTTCGAAGTAAGCCAATTCAGGGGCATAACCAGCTTCTGTCAAAACTTCAAATCCAGCTTCGATCAAGCTTGTCAAACCACCCATAAGAACGGCTTGTTCACCAAACAAATCTTCTTCTGTTTCTTCTTTGAAGGTTGTTGAAAGAAGACCAACGCGTGCTGAACCAACACCTTTTGCCCAGTCCATTGCGATGTCTTTCGCATTACCAGTAGCATCTTGGTAGACAGCGTAAAGTGCTGGTACACCAAATCCTTCAGTGTAAGTACGACGTACCAAGTGACCTGGTCCTTTTGGTGCAACCATGAAGACATCTACGTCTTCAGGAGCTTTGATGTAACCAAAGTGGATATTGAAACCATGAGCAAATCCGAGAGCTTTACCAGCGCTCAAGTTTGGAGCGATTTCATCTTTGTAGATATCTTTTTGGATTTCGTCTGGTGCCAAGATCATGATGATATCAGCCAATTTAGTTGCTTCTGCAACTGGGTAAGCTTCAAAACCATCTTCTTTTGCTTTATCGAATGATTTACCAGGACGCACACCGATGATCACATCATGACCAGAATCACGCAAGTTTTGTGCGTGGGCATGACCTTGTGAACCATAACCGATAACGGCGATCTTTTTACCATCAAGTGCTGGTACTTTAACGTCTTTTTCGTATTCCATTTGAACTGCCATAAGTAAAATCTCTTTTCTATTTTATTATTTGCCTTTTTAAGGCGGGGTTAACAATGTTAAGGTGAGAATTAATCTCGAGTAAATCCGGTTGCACCGGTGCGCGCGATGTTTTTAATCCCATACGGGCGAATGACACGAATGAGGGCCTCGCTCTTTTCTGCATTTCCCGTCATTTGAACGGTAATCGAGCTCGGAGCTACATCGACCACTGTCGCACGGAACGGTTGGATGATGGCCAAGATCTCTGCCCGTTTCTTAGCTGGTGCAGAAACTTTCACCAAGATCACTTCGCGCTCCAAGTGTGGTTTATCCGTGATATCCCGTACACGGATCACATCCACCTGGCGGTTGAGCTGTTTGATGATTTGCTCCACTTCATCGTGCGAAGCAACATCAATGATGATGGTAATCCGCGATACGTTAGGATTTTCTGTTGCGCCAACAGAGATACTTTCGATATTGACTTGACGTCTCGATAGAACTCCTGTAAAGCGGTTCAGAACACCTGAGCGGTTTTGAAGTTTGGCTGTTAACATTCTACGCATTAAACTTCACCCCCAACATCTCATGATTACTCTTACCAGCTGGTACCATCGGTAAGACATGCTCTTTCCGAGAAATGTCTACTTCGATGAACATTGGTACATCTTCTGTGATGACTTCCAAATCCTTCTCTAGGGTTTCAGGATTATCAAATTTATAATTCTTGATCCCGTAGGCTTGCGCCATCAATTGGAAATCTGGAAGGCTATCAAAGACTGACTCTGATGTCCGACCATCATAGAAGGCTTCTTGCCATTGACGGACCATCCCAAGCGAGTGGTTGTTGAGCATAACGACCTTGATGGGAACTTTATAAATATTTAAGATCGCCAATTCCTGGTTGGTCATTTGGAAACCACCATCTCCGACAAAGAGAACAACTTCTTTATCTGGATTGGCAATTTTCGCTCCGATAGCTGCAGGAACACCGAATCCCATCGTTCCTAGACCACCTGAAGTCACCAATTGGCGCTCATTTTGGTAAGGATAGTATTGAGCTGCCCACATTTGGTGTTGTCCAACGTCTGTGACGACAATAGCGTCACCCTTAGTCAACTCTCCAATGCGTTCGATCACAGCTTGTGGCTGTACAACCCGTTCTTTCTTATCGTAAGAACGAACCCGGTTCTTATCTTGGGTTACCTTTTCGATCCATTTTTCTGTATTGTTATGAACCGTTGGCTCTGCTAGTAACTGCTGCAAGGCCTTCTTCGCATCGCCGACAACTGGAATGTCAATTGCAATGATTTTGCCAATCTCTGCAGGATCAATATCGATGTGGGCAACCTTAGCATTCTTAGCGAAAGTTTTTGGATTACCTGTTAAACGGTCATCAAATCGACAACCAACACTAATCATGAAATCCGTCTCTGTCATGGCAATATTAGCAGCGAAGGATCCGTGCATTCCTCCCATTCCTAGGAAAAGAGGATGACTGGTCGCAATCGTTCCTTGACCTAAAAGACTGGTCACTACTGGAATCTGATAGCGCTCTGCAAAAGCAATCAACTCTTTTGCAGCCCCAGCGTAACTTACCCCACCACCAGCAAGAAGAACTGGTTTTTTAGCCTTACTCAATTGCTTCAAAATCTTTTTGATTTGCAATTCATTTGGTTCAATGGTTGGCTGGTAGCTTGGAAGCTTCACACTTGGTTCATAGATGAAATCTGTCTCTATAGCAGAGACGTCTTTCGGTAGGTCAATCACCACCGGACCAGGACGTCCGGTCGTCGCGATATGGACAGCTTCTGTAATAATCCGCGGAAGGTCTGCCGTCTCACGTACTTGATAATTGTACTTGGTAATGGGCATGGTAATTCCCACAATATCCGCTTCTTGGAAGGCGTCTTTCCCGATTCCAGCGCGATTAACTTGTCCAGTAAAGACTAATAAAGGCACACTGTCGCTCATGGCATCTGCAATCCCTGTAATGGCATTAGTAGCCCCCGGTCCACTCGTGACGACTGCGACACCCAACTTCCCAGTTGATTTGGCATAGCCTTCAGCTTCATGCAAGCACCCTTGTTCGTGTCGTCCAAGAATATGCTTGATACCTTCAAAGCTATAAATAGCATCGTATAAAGGCAACACGGCTCCACCAGGATAACCAAAAATCGTATCGATTCCCAAATCACGCAGGGTTTCAAGGACAAGTTCTGAACCGGTTTTCGCAGTTTCTAAGGTAATTTTCTCCATGTCTCTCCTTTCCAGTACTTTGTTTCTCAAATGAGCATGCTACTATCATACCATTTTTGGAAAATAATTCAAGTAAAAATCACAAATTTTCTGAATTTTCTATCCAAATATGAATAATGAGAGTTCTCCTAAAAAAGAACAATCCAATCAAAAAAGTCTCTAGGAATCCTAGAAACTTTGCTTGCTTATAGCCATCCCTTTTCTTGGGCGATTTTCGCCGCCTCGGTCCGGTTCTCTGCATTCAACTTGGTCAGAATAGCCGACATATAATTGCGGATAGTTCCGTTAGAGAGAAATAAACGATCAGCAATTTCTTGATTAGAAGCTCCCTTTGCAACTTCTTTTAGGACCGCTTGCTCCTGAGAGCTTAGAGGATTGGGATGGGTCAAGATTCCTTCCATTAATTCTGGTGAATATTCTTTTTGCCCTGCTAAAACTGCATGAAGAGTCGCCATCAAATCTGTAATGCGACGTTCTTTTAAGACATAGGCATCTACTCCGGCCTTGAGGGCCCGTTCAAAATAGCCTGGTCGTTTAAAGGTAGTAACGATGACAACCTTGAGTTGGGGTCGTTGACGTTTGGCCCATTCCAACACTTCTAGCCCTGTTTTGATGGGCATTTCGATATCTAAAATAGCAATATCAACTGGATGGGTTTCGAGTAAACGGATAGCTTCTTGTCCATCGCCAGCTTGCAAGACATCTTCTACATCCTCTTGCAAAAGTAAGAGCTGGCAGAGAGCATCTCGCAACATACTTTGGTCTTCTGCAACTAATAAGCGCATCTTATTTCCTTTCTTGATAGGGGATCCATAATTCTATCCGGGTCGGCTTGTATTGATGACTGATATCTAGCTCTCCTCCCAACAAGGCAATCCGTTCGCGAATCGAGTGCAGATCCTTATCGGAGACCTTATCAAAGCCGATCCCATCGTCTTCTGCGACCATTTCCACCCCCGTCTCGGTGGAGCGATAAGAGAGAAAGGCTTGCGTCGCTTTGGCATGTTTGATCATATTGGTAGCTAATTCCAGAGACACCATGGCCAGAGCAGACTCTAGGATCGGCGAGATGCTAGCTGTATCGAGCTCGTTTTGAATCTCTACTTTGACTTGCGCCACTTCTAGCATTTGCTTGACGGTTTCCAACTCTCTTGCCAGGGTTCGCTGCTTCAAGTTCTCCACAATCTCTCGGACTTGATGCATGGACTCTTGACTGATGGCTTGAATCTCTTGCACCTGCTCCTGCGCCTTCTCAACTTGACCCAATGCTAAGAATTGATCGGCTAAGTCTGCCTTGACACTGAGCATAGCAAAGGTGTGGCCCAGACTGTCATGCAGATCACGGCCAATCCGATGGCGCTCGTTTTCTGCCAGCAAAAGATTGATCTGGGCATTTTGCTTGGCATGGTCAGCTTTCAACTCTTCCATCATCCGAATCCGAACCATGCCGTAAGTCATGGCATGGGTAAAGAAGAAAATGATGATTAAAAATACCCATTCATACTCCATCGCATTCTGTTTGAAAAAGATAACTCCAAAAAGTAGGAATTGCGATAGAAAAACTGTCCAAAGATAAGGAGAGCGAAAATTGCTAATCTCAAAGTGATAGACTAACAGGTTACTGATGAAGAAATAAAACCAAAAATAGTTAGCGTTAATAAAAAGAGTATTTCCTGCTACATAGGCTAGGAGGTACAGCCAACAAATCCAGATCAGCTTTTTGTTTTCAGTAATCAAGATTCCTAGATAGGAAGCAATAAACAAGAGGGCTAAAAAGAAGTGCCAGTAGGGAACCTCACCCAATAAAATAGAGATAAATGGGAATCCCATAAAGACTAGGCTAGCGTAAAACATATAATGAATACGCTTGAGTTTTTCAATCATGAACAAACCTCAGAATGACGACGATAGACGATGACAAGAGCAAACAAGACCAGGGTAAACAAGGTTAAATAAAGACTAGCAAAGCTATTAACCCGCCCCTTGTTTAAAAAGGTTTTGATCAGTTCCATCAATTGATAGGTTGGTAGGCACTTGCCAATGGCTTGCATCCATTCTGGAAAGACACTAATAGGCATCCATAGTCCACCCATGACAGCCAGTCCCATGTAAAGGAGATTGCCCGCAACCGACATCAATTGACTAGAAGGAAGCAAGGTCAAGACCAGACCGATAGCTACAAAAGCCAGGCTTCCTAAGATGAGAAGGAAGGCTGCAAGGATCCAATCCTGCAGGGGCATATTCACATGCCGCACTACATGACCCACGGTGAAGACAACTACAATGGATAGGAGAAAGTCGACAAAGAGACCGACAACCTTTATTAGATAATATTCTACCATAGATACGGGAGTATGACGCAAGACTTTTTGCCAATTATTGAGTCGATCAGTTTCAAGAACTGTTGGAAAGGAAAATAGAGCCGTAGACATCATGGAAAAAGCCGTCATGGAGAGGAGATAATCCCTCATAAAGTGAGCAGGTGCCCCTGGTGTGTCCTGGTAAATCCCTGAAAAGAAGAGATAAAAAGCCGTGGGCATCCCAATTGATAACAAATAATAAATGGCTTGACGTCTGGTCAAATGCCACTCAACCACGCCAAGAGCTTTCATGCGTTTCATCTTCTCTACCTACTTCCTTTGTATTTTCAAAAATAGAATCCAATAAACTTCGATTGGTCACTTCGATCTCTTGGATCGAACAGCCTTCTTCTTGCAATTGCCTCCACAAGCGATTGGCATCGCCTGTCACAACTTGAAGGGCATCAGGTTTGACAGTCACTTGACCAATTCCGTCCATCCCTGCCACTAGAGCTTGGTATCGCAAAGGCAGGGTAAAATGTTTTTCTACCTCTTCACTTCTCATAGCTAGTGGCGTCGTATCTCGAAGCAAACGTCCCTGGTGCAAGACCAGGATCCGGTCAGCTGTATGCTCTACTTCCTCAATGTAATGGGAAGAATAGACAATAGTGACGCCTTGTTCCTTTAAATCCCCGACAATCTCCCAAAAGCGTTGGCGAGTAGACGTATCCATTCCAGCCGTTGGCTCATCCAAAAACAAAAGACTGGGACGACCAATCAAGGTTAGAACAAAGGATAGGAGACGTTTTTGCCCACCAGACAGTTTACTGGCCAATTGTTTCTTTTGTTCTAGACTAAAACGCAATAGCTCATCGATTTCTTGCCCTGTTAAGGGATTGGGATAAATGGAGCGAAAGAAGTTGATCAGTTCCTGAACAGTTAACTTTTGAACGACGGCATTCTCTTGAGGGAGATAAGAGACACTAGCCTTTAATCGAGGATGACCAGGAGCCTTCCCTTCTACTTCAATGATTCCAGAAGTCACCTTCCTATCCCCTAGGAGGCAATTCATCAAGGTCGTCTTCCCTGCTCCGTTAGGCCCGATCAAGGCCAGACAATCCCCCCGTTCAACCGCAAAAGAAAGATCTTCTAGAATCACTTTTCCTTTGATACTTTTTTTCAAGTTTTCTACTCTAATGACACTCATGATACTCTCCTTTCAACCAGGCTTGGCCAGCCGGAATGATGACAAAAACAACCAAGGTCAATCCCGTTTTTTTCATTGCTCCATTTCCTTATTAACCGCCTTGAGCATTTTCAATCCTTCTTGAACCGCCCAGCTCATGATGCCAAGCCCAGCAAATAATTCCCAAGGGAAATGGTAATAGAGGCTATCATCCTTTGAAAAGATCAAATAGATGACCATTCCAACCACTGTTAACGTAAACACCTTAAATAACCATTGTTTCATTTTTCTTTCCTCTTACTTTCTGACTTTATTATATGAAAAGAAAATAACGGCCACTAGATGATTTTGTCACTGGCTGACATGACAAATGTCACTAAAAAAAGCCGAGTGACTTCACTCGACTTTTTCTCTTCTTACTGGCCTTCTTCTTTCATACCATGCAATTTCAAGGCTTTGACCAAGGCATCCGCCTTCATATTCTTCAAGTCATTGAGACCAGCATCTTTGAAGTAAGAAATTTCTTCTAGAGACTTGGTATCAATTTGGTTGAGGTCAATCACACTGGTTGAGAGCAATTTCTTCTCTGGTGTAACACTATATTCCAAGCTAAAACCAGGAACGTTTTTTAACTTCTTGTAGTCTTCATTTTGTTCCAACAAAGCTTGAATGGCTGCTGTGAGTTCTTCAGGTGACTTCTCTGCTGCGATAGTCCCAAGTTGTTGGGGTAGATCAGCTGTCACTTCGATACGAAGGTTTTCAACCTTATCTCCCTTTGATTTGATGATATCCCGGTGTTTTGTTCCCTTGATATCTCCAACTAAGGTTGTGGTTTTTTCTTCATTTTTTACTTCTTTTTTAACAGAGGAACTGCTAGAAGAGCTAGCGAGTGTTGTTTTCTTTGTTTGGGATTGCGAACAACCAGTCAATACCAAAATGGCTAGCCCAAGGGTTACAAAAAATTTCTTCATTTTTATAACTCTCCTTTCACATACTGTTATCAGTATAACATATCGCGTCTTTCTTGTCTAAAAACTCCACTTTTCAAACCATTTCCCCCTCATTTCAAGCCATTCATTTTGAATAAAAAACTGATGAATTTGATACTTTTTGCAAAGTCCCCTTTTCTTCACTAATAAAGCCTCAATGGAGGATTCACTTCCGTCTTAATTTCTCCAAATCACATCGATTTCATAGGGAATCTCCTCTTTTTCTATCTACAAAAAAAGGTTCCGAAAGGAACCTTCTGTTCAATTATTCTACACTAAACAAGTATGGGTAGACTGGTTGGCCACCTTGGTGGATTTCCACTTCTACATCCTCATACTTCTCAGCAAGGGCTTGGGCCAATTCGTTTGCCAACTCCTCACTGCCGTCTTCACCGACATAGATGGTCACAATTTCACTATCTTCGTCCAACATATGAGCGAATGTTTCTTCCAAGGTTTCCATCATATCTGGGTTTGAAACGACGATCTTACCATCGACCATTCCAAGATTATCATTTTCATGGATTTCAAGGCCGTCGATAGTGGTATCGCGAACCGCTGTCGTCACACTACCAGACACAACATCGCCCAATGAAGCGCTCATGCGTTCGTAGTTTTCTTCGATCGATTTGCTCTCATCAAAGGCAAGAAGACTGGTCAATCCTTGAGGGATAGTCTTGGTCTCTACAACTGCTGCTGGTTGATCAATCACTTCTGCTGCAGATTGAGCGGCCATCAAGATATTTTTGTTGTTTGGCAAGATAATGATGTTGCGCGCATTCAACTCTTCAACAGCTTTAACAAAGTCTTCTGTTGATGGGTTCATGGTTTGACCACCAGAGATGATGTAATCCACCCCTTGCGCTTTAAAGATATCAGCCAATCCGTCACCCGCAACAACTGCGATGATGGCATATTCTTTTTCTTCAACTGGTTTGGCTTGACGTTCTTCTTTTTCAACTTGCGCTTCGTGTTGGTTGCGCATGTTGTCGACTTTGACCTTGACCAAGCTTCCGTACTTAAGACCTTCTTGCATGACAAGACCTGGATCTTCTGTATGGACGTGAACTTTGACAATCTCATCGTCATTCACCACCAATAGGGAATCCCCAAGGTTGTTCAAATAGTTACGGAATTCATCGTAATCGAAGTCTTTGACATAGGTTGGACCTTGTTTCAAAGCGACCATGATTTCTGTACAGTAACCAAACTTGATGTCTTCAGTAGCCACATGGCCAGCGACTGACTTGTGGTGTTCTGCATTAATCATTTCTGACATGGTTGCAGGTGTTGCTTGGAACTCTTCAGAAGCGATGAATTCACCTGTCAAGGCTGACAAGAATCCTTCATAGATGAAGACCAACCCTTGACCACCAGAGTCTACCACACCAACTTCTTTCAAGACCGGCAACATATCTGGAGTCTTAGCAAGAGCTGTTTTAGCCCCTTCAAGAGCTGCACGCATGACTTCTACCGCATCATTGGTAGATTCTGCTTTTTTCTTGGCACCGATGGCTGCCCCACGAGAAACCGTCAAAATGGTACCTTCAACCGGCTTCATAACGGCTTTATAAGCGACTTCTACACCAGACTGGAAGGCTGCTGCAAGTGCTGCTCCATCCAATTCTTCCTTGTCTTTGACACTTTGAGAAAATCCGCGGAACAATTGAGAAGTGATGACTCCTGAGTTCCCACGCGCCCCCATCAAGAGACCTTTAGCGAAGATCCCTGCTGCTTCACCAACAGTTGAAGCAGAACGGTCCGATACTTCTTTGGCCCCATTTTCGATGGTCATTCCCATATTGGTTCCTGTGTCCCCGTCTGGTACAGGAAAGACGTTCAAAGAGTTTACATATTCCGCTTGTTTATTTAAGCGCGTAGCCCCCGCTTGAACCATTTCTTGAAATAAACTTGTAGTAATATTAGCCACGATTATTCTCCCACAATCTTGATATTTTGAATATAGACATTCACAGTATCCGTAGTGATTCCAAGTTGATTTTCCAAACTAAATTTCACACGTTCTTGAATATTTTTTGAGACTTCGCTAATTTTTGTTCCATAGCTCAAAACAGTGTAAACATCAACTGCGATAGTTCCTGCTTCCGTTGTTTTGACAACAACACCTTTAGAGAAGTTTTCTTTCCCTAGGAGGGCTTGGAAATTATCTTTGATCGCATTTTTGCTGGCCATTCCAACCACACCGAAGATCTCAGTAGCAGCACCGCCTACAACAGTTGCGATAACCTCATCAGTCAATTCAATTTGACCGTCCTTTGTATTGATTTTTACTGTCATAATTTCTACCTCAAAAGTATTTTATATTCTATTTTACCATAAAAGAGGTCAACTGTAAAAGGGTAGGGACTATTCTTCTCCCGCTGTGACAGCTGTCTCTAGAGAAAAAGAAAAGGGAGTGGGAAAGAACTCCGTAAAATAAAAAAAGTTGAAAAGGTTCCCCAAACCTTTTCAATTTTCCCACCCCCGCACAGTTGATTAGGAAGTACGAATGTTTCAAACATGAGTAGTTCCAATCAACCACTGCGTCATGCTACTATTCCTATCAAAAAGCGAAGGCTGGACACTTTATGCCCAGCCTTTTTTCTTTATTAAACGCGTTCTACTTTACCAGATTTCAATGCACGAGCTGAAGCCCAAACTTTTTTAGGTTTACCATCGATAAGGACAGTTACTTTTTGAAGGTTTGGTTTTACGGCACGTTTTGTTTGGTTCATAGCGTGTGAACGGTTGTTACCTGATACAGTCTTACGACCTGTGAAATAACATACTTTAGCCATTTCTGTGTTTCCTCCTATTAGATCTAATATAACGGATGTGCTAGCACCACATACCGTACTATATTACCAAAAAAAATCTCTCTTGGCAAGCTTTTGGCCAAAGTTTTTCAATTTCTGACTTAAGAAAACGAATTCGCTCCTACATAGATAATTTCTAGATTTCCTAAGGAAACATCGCCCGTAATGTAGAAATCCTTGCTAGTGAGAGCACTTGGATTTTCCTGATGTTGGATCGCTGAGAGGGAATTATCCACATTAACATGGACGCGCCAATCGCTTGGTACATAGAGGCTCAGACTCCCAAGGGAAACATCGACAACAAACTGAGCAGAAGGACCCTCAATCCGGCAATTGTCAAAATAAACCGAAGCTTCTCCCATACTTACATCTGCACTTCCGTGGGTAAAGTGTTGGTCATTGAGATATTTTGTCACTGTGGAAAAAGTGACATCGATGTCATTGCCATCAGACTTACTCATCGAACCAGAAGAATAGGAAGCTAGGCGGGCTTTTGTTTTCTTAGAGGGTTTGAACAAGATGTTGAGCCCAATCACAGCGAGAATGGAAGAAAGGATGACAACCGAATTGGACACCGGAAGGAAATGGTATTGCCCATTGAGACAAAAGAGGGCTAAAAGTCCATAGATGAAGCCCCAACCAAAATGGCGTTTCAAGAAACTAGAGAGAGACAGGACTGCAAGCAAGGTGACCCAAGCTAAGGTCCAGATGCTGATGTCCCATTTTACAAAATAGCCTTGTAAGAGGAGTAAGGCTGCTAATAGGATTAAGAATACTCCGATTAATTTTTTTCTCATAATATTACCTCATTTCATTTAGTCGTTCTTTTAAGAGTTGATAGTAGCGTCTAGATACGTGGACCTGCTTATGGGTCTGGTAGAAATTGACCGTGCTGGTCCCTGAAAAAGACTTTTCCAGAGAGTAGATCTGCTTTGCGTTGACAATGGTGGATTTGGAAATCCGACAAAAGGCGATGGGAAGCAGCTCCTCCAACTCATAGAGCTTCTGCTTGACCTCATAGGCCTCATCCTTGGTGTGTCCAAAAATCTTCTCCCCATCCGTCTCAAAAAAGAGGATCGATGCTACATCTAGAAAATACTCACTTCGGTCCTTGTAGAAGGCTAATGGAGCGACTTTTTGTTCTAGGATTCTCTCTTGCAGCTGGGTCAACTCCGGGGTCAAGCGCGGAGCTCGAATCAAGATCTCAGGCTCGTCCATTGATGGATCCAATTCGATTCTAACTTTCATAAAACTCCTTTCCCAACGTTTTGATAGTACCATTATAACAGCTGTTGAAAACAAAACAAGGGCTTTTCAGTAAGTGGCATGTTTCCCCCATCAAGAGGTAGTTTTTGAGAAGTAAAGAGAGAGTGGGACAGAAATCGGTCATTCGTTAGAATTCGATTTCGTCGTCCCACCTCCGCACAGTTGAGTAGGGCTGTAAAAGCTGATGAAATCAGCGTAGTAGAGCCCACTCAACCACTGCGTCTTGCTCGACAATTCAAAAATAATTAAGAGGCTAGGACTTTTGTCCCAGCCTCCTTTCTTTATTTGTTGCTATTCTTATCCGGTAAAAGAAAACTAAGGCCCACGCAAGCGAGCACACCTGCTGTGATGACCAAGCCATTTGAAACCGGCAAGAGATCGTAGATCGCATTTGCAATCATCAGCGCAATCAAGGCACAGATAACACTTGCCTTGTAATCTTTTTTCAATAGATTTTCAAGAGTAAAGAAAGCAAATAAGAGAACGGGGAATAAAGGCCAGATATTCACATCAAGCTTTGGAAAGCCAACCATTCCCATTGTGACAACCGCAAGAGCAGCAAGAATAAATGCAAGTCCAAGAAATTTTTTCATCATCATATACCTCATTTTCAATAGTTGGAAGGGGGCCTTCCTTTGATGATTCTATGATAGCAGAGAGCTCCTATGGAGACAAGGACTTTTGACTAAGCGGTCAAAAATGGCGCCTATGCGGTCAAAAAAAGAAACGAGACAGAACGAATATGTGATGAACATCATTCGTCGTCTCGCTCCTTCAAAGCCGTTTCTTCCTATGCCGATTGCAGGGATCGAACCTGTGACCTACGCGTTACGAGTGCGTTGCTCTACCAACTGAGCTAAATCGGCGATTACCCTCTTAGTATAGCACTCTGATAGCGGATGTCAAGCACTTTTAGTTGATCTTTTTAATCAGAATCTGACATGGATTCTGTGGATCCCATAAATATGGAAAAATCTCTAATTTTTTAAAACCAAGACTGCGATAAAAGACATTTGTTCGGTCATAATCTTTATTTGAACCTTCTGCGACTGTTTTGACCTGTAGGTAGTCCACTTGTTTGACTGCTTCTCTTTCTATAGTCGTAGTTAATTCCCTTCCAATTCCTTGACCTTGGAATGATTTTTTCACGCCTAGACAATCAATTTCAGCACAATCTTCACTCGAATATGATAAACTTATAAACCCTACTACATCACTTTCTTGATAAGCAGCCCAACTCGTAAATCCTTGACTGCTTCAATTACAAACATCATCAGTTCCTTTCTTGGTTTTAGTCTTACTTTAGCTTTTACGAACCCGCACTTTCGTAGGCATCTAAGCCCTTGTCCCATAGTTTCAAAGAAATGACAAAGAAGACAAGGGAAATCAGAATCAAACCACCGATATTAAAGAGCCCATTCTTACCCTGCAAGAAATAACTGGCAGGATAGTAAGCCGTAAAGGCGAAAGGTACAATAAAGCTAATTAACCAACGAAGGAGCGAATTGTAAATAGAAATCGGGTACTTGGCAAAATCATTAAACATATAGAAAATGTAAATCATAGCACCTGACTGCTTGGTCCAAAAAGCGATGCTGGCTGTCGCGATTTTTAAAGAAGTGTAAATCAAGGTCGCAAAAGGAATACAAACTAGAAAAAGCAGGAATTTAGGAAGAGTCCAAGCAATGCTAGTCGCCGTTGTCGTTAATAAGATGCCACCGACCAAAAGTTCACCCAAGGCATCAATCTGAAAGGTCTCAACGAGGATGTGAAAGAGAGGATTGATAGGACGAGTCAGATACTTGTCAAACTCCCCTTTTCGAACTAGCCGTTGACCTAAAGCCCAGAGATTGTCAAAAAAGAGATGATCTAATCCTTTTGGAATTAAGGAAAATCCATAGATAAAGGCAATCTCTTGAAAGGTCCAACCTTCTAGCGAGGGGATGTGTTGAAAGATGACATTGAGAAACAAGAGGTTTAGGCCTTGAGTCAGAAAGACTCCCAACACACCTACCACAAAATCCACCTTGTATTCCATGATTTGCTTGATGTATTGTCTGATAAAAATCAGATGCATGCGTTGATATTTTTTCATACTAACCTCCCTGAATGGTGATAAATGACTGGACTCGTTTCCAAATCAACTGAGACAAGCCCACCATCACTATAAGCCAGAAAAACTGAAGCAAAAGTGCTTGAAGAATCTGACTGGCATCGTATTTCCCAACAATAATCATGACCGGAGTGTAAATCAAGGATGAAAATGGCAATAAGGAGAGAATATCTGAAACCACCTTTGGAAAAAACGTTAAGGGAATCAAACTGCCAGACATAAAGGCCACTATTGAAGTCTTGAGTAGATTGGAACCCCATAAATTTTTAAATACAAAGGCTGAAAATCCAAAGCAGATATTAAAGAAAAAGTTAATCAGATAAGCCAGCGTTAAGCTAAAGAGATAAAGGACAGTTAATCCCAACACTTCTACAATACCTTGCCCAGATAAGATTTTCATCAAAACAATGACACTTAAAAATGGCAGTCCAACAGAGATAAAAATCAACCACTTGGAGCCAAGTTCGGTGAAAAGGTAAGAGGCCGCAAAATGCACTGGTCTTAATAAGCGCATGATAATAGAGCCATCTTTTACCTCATCACCAATCATAAAGGAGCTATCAGACCTGGTCAAAAGATTGGTCACAAAACTCATGATGATGTAGAGGGTGATATCCGCCATACTGAAGCCCTGAATCAAAGGCTCCTGGGAGGAGTCAAAGACAGCCTTCCAGAGATAGAAAGCGACAAAAGCCCCCATGACATCACCAATCCGATAGAGAATAAAGTTAACTCGATAGCTAATCAACTCCTGAATCCCTGCATTGATAAAGGGTTTATAACGTCTCCACAATTTGACCATCTTAGAGCTCCTTTCGATAGAAGCGACGGATAATATCTTCAATATCCGTATCTACCATCTTCAAATCACGGACTTCAAAATCAGATAAGGTTTGCTTGATAATATCGGCCGACTGGTAGCGGGAACTATCGAATTCAATATTGAGAGTATTTCCTTGTCTATCAATGGACATATCAGGTAAGCCTTCATAATGAGAGACAAGATGACCTTGACCTGGTACCAGTTCAAAGGAGAGAGTCTTCATCTTGCCAAAGGTCTCCTTGAGCTGACTCACCGTTCCATCAAAAATCTCTTGCCCCTTATCAATCATAAAAATCCGATCACAGAGTTGCTCAATGTCGCTCAAGTCGTGAGTGGTCAGGAGAATGGTAGTTTCTTCCTCTTGATTGATCTGGGTAATGGCCCGTCGAATGTTGTCCTTGACCGACACATCCAAACCAATAGTCGGTTCATCTAAAAAGAGAACTTTGGGATTGTGAAGCAAGGAAGCCGCAATATCCGCCCGCATCCGTTGACCTAGTGAAAGAGTCCGCACAGGATCCTTGATAAATTCCTTCAAATCCAAAACTTCATTCAAAAAGTCCATGCGCTTATGGAAAAGCGAGTCCGGTACATCATAGATCTCTTTCAAAACCGTGTAGGTCTCTTGCAAAGCCAAATCCCACCATAGCTGGGTGCGTTGTCCGAAAACGACTCCAATATCCTTGACATAATCTTGGCGATTATCCTGCGGAATCTTGCCGTTAATCCGACAAAAGCCAGATGTGGGCTTCAAAATTCCTGTCAGCATTTTGATGGTGGTTGACTTCCCAGCACCATTTGCCCCGATAAATCCTAAAATCTGCCCTTTTGGAACTTCAAAAGTTAAATCCCTGACCGCTTCAAAGGTCTGCTTTTCAGGATGAATAAAGGAGTGCAAGGCTCCCTTTAACCCCGGCTCCTTAACTGTCTTCACAAAATTTTTCTGAAGATGTTCCACTTCTATCATTGCCATATCTATCTCCCTATCGTAAAAAGCAACATTGTATTTTTGACTACAAATATTCTAAATCCTTACTTTCTACACTTACTCAATATTATTACAGAAGTCTTTATACCAACCTATTATAATCCAATAAAAAAAGGAATGCAAGCGCTTGCTTATTGATTATGAAATTAGAGGTTTCTCTCTTAAAATGAAACTTTTAATCAAAAATTCTGTTAAATAGTTTCCTTAAGACACCAAAAAAACCTGCCCTTAGGGGCAGGCTTATTGTTAAGAAAAAGAATTTTTTTAATCGAGAAAATTAACGATTCTACTGTTAATCCTTCAGCATTTAGTTATTATCATCAGTCTCAATGGATTTTTAAGCCCTCAATTATTCTCTAAAAATTCTTTAATGCGAGAAACAATAGCATCGCTTTGATAATGATAGAGGTCGTGAGGCGCATCCATATAGACGACTTGAACATTAGACTGGTCGCTTGCAAATCTCTCTGCATAATGCTGCCACTCTGATTGGCTAAAGGTCGTGCCTTCACCGTTAGAAACCAGGAGTAAGGCTGGAATTTTCGGATTGATGCTAGATGGAACTTTCTTGGCATTTTCCTTTGCCAAACGGGATTCATGAAGCATGGCTTGTGACATCAACTGCTTATATGCTAGTAATTTATATTGTTGTCGTTCAGTTTCAGTCAGAGTTGGATTTTTTATATAAAAGGACTCAGGGAAATAGCGTAATAAGCCAATCTTACTGCTCCAATAAGCCACAGTAAGCAAGGCCTGATTATCCTTTAAATCTTCATAACTCGCTGGCAAGGCCCAATCCAGACCAATCAAAGCCTTCACTTCATTTGGATATTTCTCTTGCCAAGCAAGACTCTCTAAACTAGCCATAGAATGCGAAATAATCACATAAGGACCTGAAACATGAGCTTGCGCCAAAGCTTGACGGGTCTCAGAAAGGACCTCCATCACATCTCTTGAACGATCACTATCTTCACTAAAACCATATCCTGCTCGCTCCACGACAACAACTTTGTATTTTTTGGATAGGGAATCTGATAGATTCTTAAAGTCTAAAATAGGAGAGGCGATACCTGCACCGGAAAGAAATACTATCGTTTCAGATCCTTCTCCTTTAACAGAGACGTTCATTCGATGTCCATTGACCGTCACCTCTTTACCGATAGGAGTCAGAAGCTTACTTTCTTTTTGCAAACTAAGTTGGTGAAAACCAAATGTGCCTCCTAGAAAAAGGATAAGAAAAACAAAAATGATCCAGCAAAACTGTTTAAATTTTTTCATAGGCATATTGTACAAAAATTAAATCCCGGAAGCAACTTTTCCCAAACAAAAAAACAAGATCCACATGGGACCTTGTTTTCCTGTTTTTATTAAGCTTTGCCTTCTGAACCGAATACGTCGATACGTTCTTCAACAGCTGCTGTAATTGCTTCGAAACCTGGTTTCAAGAATTTACGTGGGTCGAAGAGTTTCTTCTTGTCGTATTCTGCTTCGTTTGCATCGTATTCACGTACGAATTGACGAGTAGCATTTGCAAATGCGATTTGGCATTCAGTGTTCACGTTAACTTTCGCAACACCAAGTTTGATCGCTGCTTGGATTTGATCATCAGGGATACCTGATCCACCGTGCAATACGATTGGGAATCCTGGAACAGCTTCAGTCAATTTTTGCAAGTGGTCAAGGTGAAGACCTTTCCAGTTTGCTGGGTAAGGACCGTGGATGTTACCGATACCTGCAGCCAAGAAGTCAATTCCTGTAGCAACCATTGCTTTAGCATCTTCGATTGGTGCCAATTCACCGTCACCGATGATACCGTCTTCTTCACCACCGATAGTACCAACTTCAGCTTCTACTGAGATACCTTTAGCATGAGCTTTTTCAACGACATCTTTCGCCAATTTAAGGTTTTCTTCAACTGGAAGGTGTGAACCGTCAAACATGATTGAAGTGTAACCAGCTTCAATACATTCAAGAGCATCGTCGTAGTGACCATGGTCAAGGTGAATAGCAACTGGTACAGTGATACCCATTGATTCTACAAGGTTTTCAATAAGGGCTTTACATACTTTGTAACCACCCATGTATTTAGCAGCACCCATAGAAGTTTGGATAAGTACTGGAGCTTTCTTAGCTTCTGCTGCACGCAAGATAGCTTGAGTCCACTCAAGGTTGTTTGTGTTAAATCCACCAACTGCATAACCATTGTCACGAGCTGCTTGGACAAATTTTTCTGCTGAAACGATTGCCATGTGTAATAGGCCTCCTATAAATTTTTGTGGGATTGATCCCACTTACATTGTTTATTTTATCACTTTTTAGATGAAATTGCTAGCTTTTCCTGTGTCTTTAAGTACTTTCTTACGATAAATGAGGAGGAACCCTCTCTCTCCTAAGACTTCTATCCTATTCAAAAAGCAAAAAAGGGAGCGCAAGCCCCTTTCAATCCTTCTCTTTAAAATTTTTTAATGAAAGGAGAAAAGCAATCCCGCAAATCACAAGGAGTCCACCTGCGACCCATTGAGAATAGAAATAAGCAGCAAATAACTGACTGTCGGTAAACATTTTCCCAAGAAGTCCATTTACCAATCCCTCAAGAAAGGGAATATTCTCACACACAGCAAGGATTGAGGCAAGAAAGAGAATACTGCCCGCTATCAGAAAAAGATAAAGAATCCATTTTTTGATTCTTTTTTCATCTCTGAGCAGATACTTAGAAGCAATCGCCACTAAAAAAATGAAAACATTCCATATGTTTAAGGCGATAAAATATCTAAAAGTATCCTTGTATGCGCCTATCGCCATAGCTAAAATCAGGATAGGACCGAAAAAATTAATGGCACTTCCCAATAGTGCAAAGAGGCCATCGGCCAAAACCAGATACTTCTTCTTCATGTTCTCACCTCATCTCACACCTATTCTACCACAAAGAAATTTGAAAACAAAAAAAGATAGCCGAAGCTATCTTGATCCGATGCGGAGAGAGGGACTTGAACCCTCACGACCTAAAGCGGTCACAGGATCCTTAGTCCTGCGCGTCTGCCAATTCCGCCATCCCCGCGATTGAGTACTTTACTAGTATATCAATCAACGACTTTTTTGTCAAGATTTTTTTCAAACTTTTTTCAGAGTTTGTCATTTTTTCACAAAAAGGGAGCAGGTCCTTCGACCTGCTCCCTTGATTTTTATTTGCTATCGTGGTTTTCAACTGCCGCTGTGATAAAGGCTGTGTAAAGTCCTTCTGGGCGGTTTGGACGGCTTGACAATTCTGGGTGGTATTGGCAAGCAACAAAGAATTTGTTTTCTGGGATTTCAACGATTTCGACCAAACGGTTGTCTGGTGAAACGCCTGAGAAGACAAATCCTGCTTCTTCGAACTGTTCACGGAAAGCATTGTTAAACTCATAACGGTGACGGTGGCGACGTTGTACCACTTCTTGATTGTCATAGGCAGCTGCTGCTTTTGATCCTCGTTTGAGTTTAGATGGGTAAAGACCGAGACGGAGCGTTCCTCCCATATCTTCCACATCGATTTGGTCCCGCATGATATCGATAATCGGATACTTGGTTTCTGGATCCAATTCGGATGAATTAGCTCCTTCCAAGCCTAAAACGTGACGGGCAAATTCGATACAGGTTAATTGCATCCCCAAGCAGACACCCAACATTGGGACGTCTTGTTCACGCGCATACTTGATAGCTTGAATTTTTCCTTCTGTTCCCCGTTGACCAAAACCACCTGGGACGATGATTCCATCAGCATCTTCAAGGAGTTCTGCCACATTTTCAGCTGTCACATCATTGGCATTGACCCAATTAATCTTGACTTCTGCATCGTTGGCATACCCTGAGTGCTTCAAGGCCTCAACGACAGAAATGTAGGCATCTTGCAATTCCACATATTTTCCAACTAAGGAAATCTTGACCTGCTTCTTGAGGTTCATGACCTTGTCGACCATCGCAGACCATTCTGTCATATCTGCTGCAGGAACATCCAATTTCAAATGGTCACAAACGATTTGGTCCATATTTTGTGCTTGCAAGTTCAATGGGATTTGGTACAAATGTTCCACATCCAGTGATTCGATGACAGCTTCTGGTGCGACATCACAGAATTGAGCCAACTTGTTCTTAATTCCTTGACCAGCTGGTTTTTCTGTACGGATGACCAACATATTTGGTTGAATTCCAAGACCACGCAATTCTTTCACAGAGTGTTGGGTCGGCTTGGTTTTCATTTCTCCCGCAGCCTTCAAGTAAGGTAGAAGAGTGGTGTGGATGTACATAACGTTTTCAGCACCAACATCTGCCTTCATTTGACGAAGAGCTTCAAGGAATGGAAGGGATTCAATGTCTCCAACTGTTCCCCCGACTTCTGTGATGATGACATCTGAATCCGTCGTCGTCGCTGCTCGTTTGATCTTTTCTTTCAAAGCATCTGTGATATGAGGAATAACCTGTACAGTCGCGCCCAAGTATTCTCCACGACGTTCCTTTCGAAGGACTTCGCTATAAATTTTCCCTGTCGTCACATTTGAGTACTTATTCAGATTGATATCAATGAAGCGTTCATAGTGACCAAGGTCCAAGTCTGTCTCTGCGCCATCGTCTGTGACAAATACTTCCCCGTGTTGGTAAGGGCTCATCGTCCCTGGGTCGATATTGATATAAGGGTCAAATTTTTGAATGGTCACTTTCAATCCACGATTTTTGAGCAAGCGACCAAGACTTGCTGCGACAATCCCTTTCCCGATGGATGATACGACACCACCCGTGACAAAAATATATTTTGTTGACATGTGCTTTCCTCTTCTTCTAATGTTGTAGAGGCCATTCCTCTTTGCAGAAAAAATAAAAATAGCTCCCTAATCCTTAGGGAGCTCCGACCTCAAAATGAGGTGCCCGAACAATATCTTACCGCAAATGGTCTACTTTGTCAAATTGAAAATTTCATGAAAATTATTTTCTCTGTTTACACGACCTTTTCCACTCCATTTTGTGTGACGAGAAATTTCTCAAATTGAAGCCCAGGCATGCAAGAAGCAAGGTCCTTGTGGATTCGTTCCAGCGCTTCTAAACGCATCTCGACTGACGTCTCAGCATTTCCTTGGATGACAAAGAGGGCGTTTTGCGTAGTCTCCTCAAATTTGTAATGGTCACTATCGCGTACATCCAACCAAGCCAGAACTCCTTTTTGATCCCGGTAGACAGGATCTGTCGGTGCGACATGTTTTTCACTAGAAAGGATAGGGAGAAAGAGATCGTCTCTTTGACTCACTGTAAATTCAATCGGTCCCTCAATCTTATCTAGGTCATGTCCTCCGATCGCGAGAAAAGACTTCAGCGATTCGACATTATAGATATCGATGATGCTATTGATCTGAGGAAGAGCTCCTCGATGCTGGATGTTTCGGATAAGAGCTAGGACTGTTGGTGGATTTTTCTTGATGCTACGCCCTACTTTTTGCAAAAGGTCTGTATACCCTTTAATGACAGGAGATGCCACTACTTCTTCTGTCTGACACTGGAGCGCCCATTGTTCAAGCTCTTTCTTCTTTTCAAGAAAAGAAGGGAGCAAAACTGCTTGAGGATCCACATTTCTAGCAATTCCGACCACAACTGTATCAATACCAAGAGCTACTAAACTTTGATCTAAACGAAAGTCCATCTGGAACACCTCCTATTGGGAAACCTTACACGTTTATCATATACCATTTCGCCACTTTTTTCAATGCAAACAAAAAGAGAGTGGGACAGAAATCGGTAATTCGTTAGAATTCGATTTCGTCGTCCCACCTCCGCACAGTTGAGTAGGGTTGTAAAAGCTGATGAAATCAGCGTAGTAGAGCCCACGCAACCACTGCGTCTTGCTCGACAATCCAAAAACAATTGAGAGGCTAGGACTTTTGTCCCAGCCTCTTCTTATGATTTATTCTTCTTCCTCGTCTTCAGAATCCTCTTCTTCGTCGTCTTCTTCGCTTAATTCAACTTCCTCACCCAAATCATCTGGTACGATTTCATTGATTTCAGCATCGTAAGCTTCGACTTCACTCTTTTCATCATCTGGATTTTCTTCATCATATGAAAGAGCTGGATCTGCTTCGTAAACTTCTTCGTCTTCTGGATCGTCATCGTTGTAGTCAATCGCATCTTCGTCTCCATCCATGAAGGCATTGACACGTTTTTTCTTCCGTTTCTTAGGAGTTTCATCTTCGTCTGTTTCTTCAAGAGCGATGATTTCCTCGTCAACTTCATCGATGGCATACCATGAACGAAGACCCCATTTGTTATCTCCAAGTGGGATAAAGCTTCCATCGACATTCAATTCTGTGTAGAACAATGGAAGAGCTTCACGGATCTCGCTGTTTGATTTTTCAAGGTAATTTTGAATTTCATTTACAAGATCGCTAAAGTACATTTCATGGTCACGTCCGCGTAATTCCAAAATAGCACGCGCCACTTCAATCATAGAAAGTTCACTTTTTTCTTGTCCAGCAAATACTTCTAATTCCAAGGGTAAATCTCCTTATGTTTCATTTCCTAAATGGAGAAGGATCGGGTCTTAAACCTCATCCTATCCTCGATGATAGATTGAAAACTTCTCGTCACTAAATCTATCACGCATTTTATCGTTACACTCTATTGTACGATAAATTTCCCCTTTCGTCAAAGGAAAATTCCAGGATTCTCCATGAAATCAAAAAAAGAAGAGCCTCACGGCTCTTCTTTTTTATCTAAATTATTTTACTTTTGCTGTGCTTGTGATCACGTTCACTGCTTTCTTCACTGTAATGTCATGTTTCAACATTTCTGGTGAAAGAAGGTTGCGAACTTGTTCAACTGGCATGTTGTAATCTGCTGCCAATTGTTCGATTTCAGCGTTGATTTCTTCTTCAGTTGCTTCGAAGCCTTCTGCTTTCGCTACTGCTTCAACCACAAGGTTTGTCTTCGTACGGCTTTCAGCTTCTGCTTCGTATTGTTTGTGAAGATCTTCTTGAGTTGTTCCTGTGATTTGGAAGTACATTTCAGGTGAGATACCTTGACGTTGCATGTTTCCAAGGAACTCGTTGATTGAACGATGTACTTCTTCGTGGATCATTTCTTCTGGAAGGTCAACGATTTCAGCGTTTTCAACTGCAAGATCGATTGCTGCTGCTTCTACTGCATCGTTGTATGCTTCTTCTTTAGCTGCTGCCAATTCTTTGCGGTATTTTTCTTTCAATTCGTCAAGAGTTTCAACTTCTTCGTCGATGTCTTTTGCCAATTCATCGTCAAGAGCTGGTACTTCTTTTGCTTTTACTTCGTGGATAGTTGTCACGAATTTCGCTTCTTTACCTGCAAGGTCAGCTGCTTGGTAGTCTTCTGGGAATGTTACGATCACATCAACTGTTTCACCAGCAGAGTGTCCAACCAATTGGTCTTCGAAACCTGGGATGAATTGACCTGAACCAAGTCCAAGTGAGAAGTTGTCACCTTTACCACCATCGAATTCAACACCGTCGATAGAACCTACGAAGTCGATCACAACTGTATCACCTTCTGCTGCAGCACCTTCTTTAACAACCAATTCAGCCAAGTTATTGCGTTCGCGTTCGATACGAGCATCCACATCAGCGTCTGTTACTTCTTTAGAAACTTCTACTGATACTTCAAGGTCTTTGTAAGCACCCAATTTTACTTCAGGTTTTGTGACAACAGCTGCTGTCAATGTCCAGTCTTGACCTTTTTCCATAGATACAACATCGAAAGTTGGTTGTGCAACAACTTCGATTCCAGCTTCTTTAACAGCTGCTTCATATGCTGCTGGAAGAAGATCGTTCAAAGCATCTTGGTAAAGAGCTTCTTCACCGAAACGTTGGTTGAAGATTGGACGTGGAATATGACCTTTACGGAATCCAGGTACGTTCAAGGTTTTCTTAACAGACTCAAACACACGGTCCAAAGCAGGTTTGATTTGCTCTTGGCTGATGGTGAAAGTCAATACACCGTGGTTAGTTTCTTTGTTTTCAAATGATACAGACATTCTGTCTCTCCTTAAAATAATATAGTCATTCCTTATAATTTTACCACAAAACTTTGAAATTGCAAGTTTTAAAACGTTTTTGCCTCTCTTTTCATCCAAAAAAACTAGCCCCTAAAAGCTAGTTCTATTTATGATTTTCGGATAGGATCATCTAGATAGAGAGCACGGGCACCACCGATCAATTTTGGGCGACTAGCGAGGGCTGTGACATGGGCTTCCCCTAGTTCACGTAAGACAGGGCGAATTGGAACTTGCACGTGTTTGACATGCATCCCCACTGAGGTATCTCCGATGTCTAACCCCGCTTGAGCTGTGATAAATTCTACTTCAACAGGATCCTTGAAATACTTGAAAGCAGCGAGTTGTCCAGCTCCCCCTGCATGGAGACTTGGAAGGACATTGACAATTTCTAACTCCTTCTTGTCTGCTAATTCCCGCTCGACCACCAAGGCACGATTGAGGTGCTCACATCCTTGTACCGCTAGATAAATCCCTCTTGGATTCAACTCATCTAGCAAGGTCTGGACAATAGCTTCAGCAATGTCGATGTTGGAGGCCTTTCCAATTTGCCCTCCTGCAACTTCACTTGAAGACATCCCGAGAACTAGAATCTGTCCCTGATGAAGACGGCTTTTTGCCAAAACATCTACCAGGATTTCTTTTGTATCCTTCTTCAGTTGCTCCAGATCCATGAATTAGTTTCCTTTCTTTTGGAAGGCATAATAGACCACATAGCCTAAAGCCATTCCGACAAAATTCTGAGCAAGGTTATTTGGAATGTCCGAGATAGCAGCTCCCCATCCATTGCCTAAAAGGAGGGCAGAAGCTAGTGCGTAACCGCCTACCATCACAACAGTCGCAAGAAGCAAGCCTAGGTAACGAGCTTTTCCCTTGAAGCCAGCGAAGTAACCTTGTCCCCCGTGAAAGAGGAGACTAAAGAACATCCACTGAGGATAGCCTGAAATGAGGTCGAGTAGGAAGGCTCCGACACCACCTACAATCGCACCTTCCTTGCGCCCAAAATAGAAAGCTGTAAAATACACTCCAAGATCTAACAGGGTGACAATCCCTGTCGGAGTTGGGAGTTTGGTATAGTAGCCAAGTACAACTGTCAAGGCTGTCAAAATGGAAAGGCGGGCAATGAGTTGAGTTCGATTAGATGTCATATTGTACTACTCCATACTGGTCTGAATGTTGAATCGCTTGGAAGACAAAGTCTTTAGAGGCTTTAACAGCTTCAAGTGGAGATTTCCCTTGCACCAACTGGCTGGAAATGCTCGACGCAAAGGTACAACCAGCTCCTGTATTGTTCTTTTCTAAGACTGGCTCTTCAATGACGGTGAAGTCTGTCCCATCATAAAAGACATCGATGGCCTTTTCTTTATTGAGACGATTGCCTCCTTTGACCACGACAGTCGCTGCTCCTAATTCGTGGAGCTTGCGCGCTGCCTCCTTCATATCGTCGAGCGATTGAATCTTGCTTTGGGTCAAGATCTCAGCTTCTGGTAAGTTTGGCGTGATGATGGTCACATAAGGGAAGAACTTAATCAATTCGTCTCGAAGAGCTGAAACTTCTACATCATGACTTTCCTTGCAGACCAAGACAGGATCTAGTACCACTGGGATCTCCGCATGGGCTTTGACATAGTCCAAGGCCAAGTCTGCCACTTCAACATCTGGCAAAAGACCGAGTTTAATAGCAGAAAAAGGAACATCCTTGAGAGAGTTGAGCTGTTGAGCAAAGGTCGTCGGATCCACCGGAATCACTTCAAAACCGTTCTCCGTCATAGCGGTCAAACAAGTCACCGCTACAAAACCATGCTGTTTGTTGGTTGTATAGGTTGCAAGGTCTGCATGAAGACCTCCTCCACTAAAAATATCATTTCCTGAAATAGCTAGAATCAATTCATTACTCATAACGGATCTCCTTTAAATATAAGCCATTTGGCGCTGCTGTAGGACCTGCAAGATTGCGGTCCTTCTTTTCTAAAATTAGATCGATCTGCTCGATCGGCATCCGATCATTTCCGATCTTCAACAAAGTTCCCACCATATTGCGGATTTGCTTATAGAGAAAACCATTGCCCGAAAAGGTAAAGACAAGGCCATGATGTTCTGCATCCTCAACCAAGCGAGCCTCTGTAATCGTACGAACCTTATCTTCCACACTGGTTCCCGAAGCGGTGAAACCGGTGAAATCATGGGTTCCCTCCAACTTTTGGATGGCTACTTGCATCTTTTCCACATCCAAAGGATAAGGATAGTGGGTGGCATAGTGGCGCATCATGGGGTTCTTGGGACGACCATAATCCACGATAAATTCATAGGTTTTGCTGTGCTTCTTATAGCGTGAGTGAAAGTCATCTGCTACTTGCTCTACTCGGATGAAATCAATATCCTCTGGGGTTTGGGTATCGAGGGCAAAGCGGAGCTTTTCCTCGTCCCGCGCTTGGGGGAGATCAAAATGAATCACCTGCCCAAGAGCATGGACACCTGAATCCGTTCGCCCCGCTCCATGAACGGTAACAGGGGTTCCTTGATTGAGACGCGTCAAGGTCTTTTCGATTTCTTCCTGCACACTACGGGCATGCGGTTGGCGTTGAAACCCTGCAAACAAGGTCCCGTCATATGAAATGGTTGCTTTGTATCGTGTCATGGTTCTATTTTAGCAAGATATAGAAGGGGTTACAAGAGTGAAAAAACCAAACTGTCCGGGTACAGTTTTGCAAGCACAAAAAGAGGCTGGGACAAAAGTCCTAGCCTCTCAATTATTTTTGGATTGTCGAGCAAGACGCAGTGGTTGAGCGGGCTCTACTACGCTGATTTCATCAGCTTTTACAGCCCTACTCAACTGTGCGGAGGTGGGACGACGAAATCGAATTCTAACGAATTACCGATTTCTGTCCCACTCTCCTAACTTCGACCTGTTACAAATCTACTAGGTCTCAGTCTCTTTTTTTATTTTTCAAGTCCATTCCTGCCGCTCCTAAGATCGCTCCTAGTAAAGCGAGCCCAAGAGCAGATTCCACTCCTGTTTCTGGGAGTTGCTTGTTAGAGTTTCCTGTTTCTGAACGAACCTCTTTTTCCACAGCTACTGGAATTGGCGTTGGGGTATTTGCTGGTGCTACTGGTTGATCCTTCGAGATCACTTGAGGCGTTGAAGGTTCTGGAACCACTTTGTTTACAAGCACATCTGGTTTCACTGGTGCTTCTACGGAAGGGCTTGTTGGGATCACGACTTCTTTGGTACCGACTTCAACAATTTCTGCAACCGGCTCTGTTGCAACTTCTGTAGCGATCACTTTTCGACTTTGATCAAGCGCCGAAACCTCTACATACTCAAGACCTTGCCCTTTAACCCCAGCCTGGATCACTCTGCGTTCTCCTTTAGCGAGATCTGGATTGGTCCTTTCCACAAGGTCAAAATCAAGTTCTTTTTCTACGATTTCAAGACTTGGTTTGTCTTCCACTAGGGCTTTGACGTCATTTTCAGCCAAGCTACCTACTTGCGTGATTGGCTTGAGCCCCGCAAGGGCTTTAGTCAGAGCAGCCACTTCTTGATCCACCTGATCTTGATGAGCACGGCTCACATTCCAATTCAAGCTATCTAAGACTTTCGCAAGTGCTGCGCGCGATTCTGGTGTGTAAATGGCTAGATCTGTTGGCACCGTAGCAACTGCTTTTCTAAGAGTAGTGAAGTCCGCCTTGAAATAGTCCTTGTTGTGGTTGGCAAAAGCTTCCATGAGATCAAAGACATTTTTTTCGATGTATTCTTCACTTGGGGTATCACACCAAACAGCTACCATGCTACCGACCATCGGCAAAGATGTTTCAGGATATGTTGTACTTGGGAGTTGTCTAAATGGAGTAGCAGCTGCATTGGCAATCGCTTTTTCAATATAACCACCACCCGTTTCAGGTGTTCTTCCCAAAACATAGTACCAGTCTCCGTTGGTATTAAGGAATTTATACCCCTTATCTGCCAAATACTGTGGAGATGCGAGGTTATATCCCCACCATCCTTTAGACCAGTATGAAATCAAGACGTCCTTGTCAAAGGCGACATCATCTTCATCTCCATAATAGAAGCCATCGTTAAAGGCCATTGGCTGCAAGCCTTTTTCACGCGCCATGGCTGCAAGACTATTGGAATACTCCGCAAATTTACCATAGAGGTCATACCACTTGAGGTAGTACCAGCCTTGCGCACTGGTAGCGTCATTGGCATATTCATCTGTTCCGAAGTTAAAGATCTTAGACTTGTCTTTGAAGTAGTCCATGTACTTGCCAATCAAGGCTTTGGTAAAGTTGACTGCTGCTTCATTGGTCAAATCCATGGTTGTTTTTGAAACCGTATCAAAGCTGGCTTGTGGATTTTCAATGCCCAATTTTTCCATGGCCACCAACAAAGCATCCATGTGTCCAGGACTATTGACTGCCGCAATCAAGCCGATTCCTTTCGCAGTCGCATAAGCATGGAGTTCATCCATTTCCGCTTGGGTCAAGGCTTGGCCATTTGGATCATCGTAATAGGCCTTGGTGCCTTCTAAAATGGCCTTTTTCACATCATCACTGGCATAAGTTTTGCCATTGGCTTCCACCGTCATATCATCGAGGACGAAGCGCATACCATCGTTTCCGACCAGGAGGTGCAAGTCAGAATAACCCAGCTCACTGGCCTTATCGACGATCCGTTTCAGCTGATCCAATGAGAAGTATTTGCGGCCTGCATCGATCGAGATGACCTTCTTCATGGCGAGTTTTTCTGCTGCTTCTTTTGCAGCAACTTCTTTCGCGTAGCTTTCCGTATACACCAAAGCACCTTGAGCTGCTTTGAGATGGTCGATCAAGGTTTTGGCCTCTGCTCGAGTGGTGTTTGCTCCTGCCCCTTCTAAAGCTTTTTTAGCTGCCGTAAAGGCTACTAGAGATTCCGGTGTATAGTGGTCCAAATCAGTTGGAGCTTCCGAAAGAGCTTTTTCGACCACTTCAGGATCTGCTACAAAGTAGTCCGCATTCTTGTCCGCGAAGGCATGCATGAGCTTAAAGAGAAGGTCTTTTTTGTAGGTTGCGGATGGCGTATCTGCCCAGGCAGCTACCATACCACCAATGAAAGGTACCTTAGCTCCATCATTTTTTTGAACTACATCAATCGCTGACTTGGAAATTCCTTCGAGACCTTGATCAAGGTTGTACCAACCAGATCCAGCCTTGTCCCGTCCGAGCACATAATACCAAGCATCATTGGTATTAAGAATCTGATGACCTAGTTCAGACAAGAGTTTTGAAGAAGCGACATCATATCCGTTCCAGCCACCTGTCCAGTAGGAGACAATGATATCCTTGTCAAAAGTGCCATAGGAAGTATCGCCATTGTAGTAGATTCCGTCATTAAAGGCCATTGGTTTCATCTTGTGTTTTTTCACAATAGCTGCTAGATCATTGGCGTATTGAATGAATTTTTCATAGCCTTTTTCTGGATAGCCTTCACCTGGCCAATGCTTGCTGGCTTGGAGAACCTGCCAACCATGGGCATCTGTGGCATCGTTGGCATATTCATCCAAACCAATATTGAAAATATCTGCCTTGCCGCTGAAATAAGCCGCATACTTGTCTACCAAAGCCTTAGTAAAGTCTAAGGCTTTTTGGTTGTCCAAATCAACTGTCCGAGCTGATTTTTTAGTGCCAAAGTAATTAAAGTGAGGATTTTCGATCCCCAATTGTTCCATGGCTGTCAGAATCGCATCCATGTGACCTGGACTATTAATGGTTGGGATGACTCCTACTTTCTTCGATTTGGCATAGGCCAAAATATCATCCATTTGAGCCTGGGTCAAGGCTGTCCCATTCGGATCATCGTAATAAGCTTTCGTTCCTTTTTCAACCGCATCCGTCACGGCTTGGCTAGAATAAGAAGTATCTCCCACTTTCAAAGACATATCATCCAGCACAAAGCGCAAGCCGTCATTTCCGACTAGAAGATGCAAGTCTGTATAGCCCGTCTTACTTGCTTCATCAATGATTTCCTTGATTTGGTCTGGTGAGAAGTACTTGCGACCGGCATCGATCGAAACAATCTTTTTCTTGGCTAATTTTTCTTCCTGATCAGGATCTTTAGCAGGCGTTTCCGTCGCTGGTTGAGCTGCCACATCCGACTCTGCGACAGAACTTGCTTCTTCGCGAATCAAACGGTCAAGATCTGATACCCGCAATTCACGATCAGGCAGTGTCGGTTGACTTTGATCGACGATTGGGGCAGGAGCCGTTGGTTTTTCTACTGTTGGCTGAGAAGCTTCCTCATTAAGAGAAATCGTTGACTCACCCTCGCTTGGCTGAGTTGGAACTGTCGTTGCAGGACTTTCAGTAGTTGTCGGCGTATCGGCCGCTACAACATGAGCACCAGCAAAAAATCCTATGAGCACCGAAGCCGCCCCTACTGCATACTTGCGAATCGCATAACGTGGTTGATGTGATTTCATCAGGACCTCCTAAATTGTCTTTGTAATCGTTTTCTTAAATTTACCACGATATCTTAATAAATTCAATGAGGGTCCTCATTATTCTTTAATTAGGAGAGGAAGTTCTTGGATTCGATCCAAAATAAAACGAGCTCCTTACTCAAAAGGGAACTCGTTCATTCTTATAAATCATCTAAAGCATCTTTGACCTTGTCAAAGAACCCTTTTTTCTTTGGGTTGACCTTCAAATCACTTGCTTCCGCAAAGGCTTGAAGGGCTTCTTTTTGCTTGTCATTTAAACCAGTTGGGGTGACGACATTGACAGATACATATTGATCCCCCATAGCACCACCTCGTAAGCTTGGAGCCCCTTTTCCACGGAGGCGGAATTTCTTACCGGTTTGGGTTCCTTCAGGAATGACCAAATCGACATCTCCGTGAACGGTTGGCACATGGACCGTATCTCCAAGAGCTGCTTGGACAAAGTTCAGGTCTAACTTGTAGTAAATGGTTGAGCCATCTCGTTCGAAGCGATCGCTCGGCTCAACATTGACAACGACATACAAGTCACCATAAGGTCCACCGTTAAAGCCAGCTTCTCCTTGACCAGCTAAGCGGATTTGTTGACCTGTTTCAACTCCTGCAGGAATCTTGACATTCACGCTATGAGCTTGTTTTTCATGACCTGTTCCACGACAAGTCGTACATGGATCTTTGATTTCTTGACCACGACCATGACAGACATCACAGGTCACTTGACGGCGCATCATCCCAAGAGGGGTTTGCGTATCCACATTGATGACTCCAGAACCATGACAGCGTCCACAGGTCACCGGACTAGTCCCTGGCTTAGCTCCAGAACCATGACAGGTATGACAGCTAGCTTCCCGATGGTACTTGACTTCTTTTTCCGCACCAAAAATCGCTTCTTCAAACTTGAGATTGACGCGGTATTGGAGGTCATCCCCTTGACGAGGAGCATTCGGATTACGGCTTGCACCACCACCAAAGAAGCTAGAGAAGATATCTTCAAAGCCACCAAAACCAGCACCATCAAAGCCACCAAAACCACCAGCTCCGCCACCGAAGCCACCATTGGCACCCGCAGCACCATATTGGTCATAAGCAGCCCGTTTTTGCTCGTCACTCAAAGTCTCATAAGCTTCTTGAACTTCCTTGTACTTTTCCTCAGCACCAGGCTCCTTGTTGATATCTGGGTGATATTTTTTAGATAATTTCCGATAGGCTTTCTTGATTTCATCCTGAGATGCATTCTTTGAAACGCCCAAACGGTCATAAAATTCAGTATTGTTCATACAAGATACTAAGAGCGAACAGAAAGCGACTGAAATTTAGGAAACCGACAAGAAATCCTGATTTCTTAGGCGGTTTATCTAATTTCCAAGCTTTCCGCTCGGGTTCAATTCCCCGAACACTCTTTGTTCCTTTCTATAATTTTCATGTAAATCTTTAGAGGCTGTTTTCTATACTTCGCTTCACTTGATCAAACTCTTGGTCTGATAGAGTAAATATCAAATCCTCTGCTGCGTACTCGTTCTGTTCTTTAAAATAGTTGTCCGTATTCTCTGCCAAGCCTAAACTTAGAATCACTTTCCTTGCAAACTCTTGATGGGCAAAACCGATAGCCGTAATGATCTGTTTATCTTGCACAAGAACTTTCGGTTGGAAATTCTCACGTGGAAGAAATTCAAAATAGTCAAAGAAGTTTTGCCAAATTCCACCTGTATATTTCGTGTCCTTCAACAGACCTGCTTTCGCTAATAAAAGAGGCGCTGAAGAAATGGCTGCAATGAGGATATCTTGCTCACCAAGGTCCTTCAAGAACGAAATCAATTTCTCATCCTGTAAGGCAGGCCCTATATTGACCATTCCTGGCAAAATCACGCAAGAATACTCTTCTATACGGATTTGATCTAGTGTTTTCGTTGGTTGACAGGGTAAGCCATCCTCAGAGACCACCATCGAATGATCTGAAGCAGCATAATCAATCGTAACATCAAAAGACAGAGCTAAAGTACTCGTTAAAGCAGTTATCTCATAAAGAGAAAAATTAGGATAAATGAGACAAAGTACTTTTTTCATACGCAACATCCTCTATTTTACCGAAAAACAGAGGCTGGGTTGCAACCTCTGTAAATGAGTAAATTAAATCTATTTTGTTTTTAAATATCCTATAAGTACAGAAACATTTATATTTTTTTGTCTCTTCTTAGTATTGGCTATAAAATTCCAGTGAATTATAAGAAATACAAATCCAATCAAAATCATGCCAATCGTAAACGGTATTACAAACTTACTCATTGAAATGTCTAACGATATTATCGCTGATACCAGCGCTGATACTAGAGCTGACAACAATACCGAAGTAGCAAAATCCCTTACCATTTCATCATTTTTAATAGAACCATCATGCTCAGCTAATATAATTTCTCTATATCTAGTCAAACATTCTACTGGAATATTATCTATAAAATCTTTTGCTGTTTCATAGTTGTCAGCTCGATCACAAAAATCATTATAAACTTTTCTTGTATTCTTTAGATACTCATCATCCAATACACTCATCTTACTTCTCCGTAAACTCTCCGTCTACGACGTCATCGCCTGCATTTCCTGATGCTTGTGCGCCTTCTGCTCCTGCTTGTGCTTGTTGTGCTGCTGCAGCTTGTTCATAGAGTTTAACAGCCAATGCTTGTGCTTTTTCATTCAAGGCTTCCAATTTTGCTTTCATTTCTTCAAGGTTACCTGATTCTTGAGCTTTCTTAAGCTCATCAAGTCCTGCTTGAGCTGCGTCACGTTCTGCATCAAAGCCTTTGCCTTCAGTTTCTTTGATGGTCTTTTCAGTCGCAAAGATAGCTTGGTCTACTTCGTTACGAAGGTCAACTTCTTCTTTACGTTTCTTATCTGCTTCAGCGTTTGCTTCTGCATCTTTCATCATGCGATCGATTTCTTCGTCTGTCAAACCTGAGTTTGATTGGATAACAATTGTTTGTTCTTTTTGAGTTCCAAGATCTTTCGCTTTAACAGATACGATACCGTTCTTGTCGATGTCAAATGTTACTTCAATTTGTGGGATACCACGAGGTGCAGCTGGGATATCAGTCAATTGGAAGCGTCCAAGAGTCTTGTTATCTGCTGCCATTGGGCGTTCCCCTTGAAGAACGTGGATATCAACGGCTGGTTGGTTGTCTGCTGCAGTTGAGAAGACTTGTGATTTAGAAGTTGGAATTGTAGTGTTGCGGTCGATCAATTTTGTGAAGACTCCACCCATTGTTTCGATACCAAGTGACAATGGCGTTACGTCAAGAAGGACAACGTCTTTCACGTCACCAGTGATCACACCACCTTGGATCGCAGCACCCATAGCTACAACTTCATCAGGGTTCACTGATTTGTTTGGTTCTTTACCAGTTTCAGCTTTAACAGCTTCTACAACGGCAGGGATACGAGTTGAACCACCGACAAGGATGACTTCGTCGATATCTGACAAGCTCAAACCTGCATCTGAAAGGGCTTGACGAACTGGAGTTTTCGTACGTTCTACAAGGTCACGAGTCAAATCGTCGAATTTCGCACGAGTCAAGGTCATTTCCAAGTGAAGAGGTCCAGCAGCGCCTGCAGTGATGAATGGCAAGCTGATTTGTGTTGAAGTCACACCAGAAAGGTCTTTCTTCGCTTTTTCAGCTGCGTCTTTCAAACGTTGAAGCGCCATCTTGTCTGTTGACAAGTCGATACCATTTTCTTTCTTGAATTCTTCAACCATGTAGTCAATGATTTTTTGGTCAAAGTCGTCACCACCGAGTTTGTTATCCCCTGCAGTTGCCAATACGTCAAAGACACCATCACCCAATTCAAGGATAGATACGTCGAATGTACCACCACCAAGGTCGAATACCAAGATTTTTTCTTCTTTATCAGTCTTATCCAAACCATAAGCAAGGGCTGCTGCTGTTGGTTCGTTGACGATACGTTCTACTTCAAGACCAGCGATTTTACCAGCGTCTTTAGTTGCTTGACGTTGCGCATCGTTGAAGTAAGCAGGAACTGTGATAACAGCTTTAGTTACTTTTTCACCAAGGTAATCTTCAGCATAACCTTTCAAGTATTGAAGAATCATAGCTGAGATTTCTTGTGGTGTGTATTCTTTACCGTTAGCAGAAACTTTTTCAGAAGTACCCATCTTAGATTTGATAGAGATGATGGTATCTGGGTTTGTGACTGCTTGACGTTTTGCGGCATCACCAACGATGATTTCACCGTTTTTGAAAGAAACTACAGATGGAGTTGTACGGTTTCCTTCTGGGTTCGCGATGATTTTTGATTCAGTTCCTTCAAGAACTGCTACTGCTGAGTTTGTTGTACCTAAGTCAATACCGATAATTTTAGACATATGTTTTTCTCCTTAAGTTTTATCTTCTTTTTTTCTTTTTGATACTCTTCTTAAGTGGCGACGCCGTCAGAGCTTGACTTCGTCAATCTCTTTGACTAAACTTTGAGCCTAAGGTCTCAAAGTTTGCGAAGATGCCGCCACGGCGAAGAGTATCGCCTTTGGTTCGCTTCGCTCACTATTGGCAAAACCGATCCAATGTTAATCTTTCTTTCATAGTTTAGTGTCGTTTCGGACAAGAGGGAACTAGCCTTTTTCTGCTCTAGCAATCCCACTTGTTCTAATATAAGCTTGATGCCCACAATGAGGACAAGCCAGCCATTCATCATCTCTATTAGCATAATCATCCATATACACAGAGACATTCACAGTTCCACCACATTCATCACAGATATTTTTTCCTTGGTAATAACGTTGTGCAGTTTTACGATATTCTTCATTTTGCTTCTTATTTTTTTCAAAAATATCTAACATATCTTACCTCCTAATTATATACCACTACCATAGCCGGTCTTAGGATGCGGTCATGGAGTTTGTAGCCTTTTTGGAAGACTTGTGCGATGGTGTCTGCTGGATGTTCGTCATCTGCAGGTAAGGTTTGGATGGCCATGTGGTAGTTATGGTCAAAGGCTCCATCCGCTGGAATTTCTTCGATTCCTTCTTCTTTCAGAGCATGTACCAAACTTTCTTGGACCATTTCCAAGCCCTTCTTCACATCATCTGTCAATCCTTCGACGGCAAGGGCACGTTCGAGGTTGTCCAGTGATGGTAAGATCGCTTTTGCCAAATCTTGGCTACGGTATTTTTGTAATTGTTGACGTTCTTCATTGGCACGGCGCTGAATGTTTTGCATTTCTGCATGAGCACGAAGGTACTTGTTTTCAAATTCCTCGGCACGCGCTTGTGCTTCTTCTAACTCAGAAGGTTGGTTGCTTTCCTCTACAACTTCTTCAGTTGCTTGGACAACTTCCTCTTCTTTCACGTCTTCTTTTTTGATATCTTCTGTCAAGGCATACACCCCTTTCATTTGGTCTTAATTTACTTCATAATGGTTGCTGTTGAGGTAACGGTAGTAATCCGTCAACTTCATAACCAGTACCCGTCCGATGACATTGACCAGGCTAATCACACGCCTGTAATCCATCTCTACGGGACCGATCACATGCATGAGGGCCATCCCACGATAAGGCACTAGGAACTTGTGACTAATGACCGTCACATTTTTCAAGGCCTTCTCTTGGGATTCTGCAACCAGGATCTGGGTCATTTGGTCTTCTGGCATTCCCCCTCGCAACTCGAGAGCTACGTGTTGGGGATTATCTAAGAACTGATAGGTCTGAAGATCGGCGTAGGTTAAGGATGAAACCTTTCCTTCTACAAAGACCAGTTCTTGAAATAGTTGCGAGAAGACGTAATCAAAGAGATCCAGCACATTGTCTGTCGTCTTGAAATAGCGCTGTACAATCTGTGGAATCTCCGTCCGCAAGCGGTAGTGGATATCCAAGACTGTATTTCCAATGAAACGCTCTTGAACCAGCTGATGGAAGATTTCCAAGTCACTGGTTAAGAAATTCTTTGGAATGGCAAACTGGACGGTGACAGGCTTTGATTCATCCAAGGTCAGAACTGCTAAGGCATCGTGATTGGATAATGGAACAGTCTCAAAACCAGTCAAGCGCTGACGTGTCGGTTCAACATCCTGAATCACTGCAGTGTAACCCGTCATCTGGGCTAGTAACTTGGCCGTTGCATCCAAGATATCGTCTAACTTAAAGGCTTCGAAATCAAAGGCTTTCACCACCTGGTAGACATCCTGTTCATCAATCAACTCTAGATCAAGCGAGTTTTGAACAAAATATTGAAAACCAGCTCGGCTAGGCATGCGGCCACTCGAAGTGTGGGCCTTTTCTAATAAGCCTTGTTTTTCGAGGGCAGCCATGTCGTTTCGAATGGTCGCACTACTGGATTGAATCACATCTTGTAACGCTTTTGAACCGACTGGTTCGTGGGTCTTGGTAAAGATATCGACAACAAGATTGAGAATCTCATTTTGACGTTCTGTAACCATGACCTCACCTCTCTTTCATTTTTTAGCACTCTAAACACTCAAGTGCTAAACCTTGATTCTATTATACACCCATCCAAAAGAAAGTCAAGAGAAAAATCCAAAAAATTAGCACTCTTTTTTCAAGAGTGCTAAAAATCATTCTTAAGACCTAGAGAAGTGAATCTCCTCTTATTTGCCAGCTTTTTTCAATAGCTGAATATATTCTTCCAATACTAGCTGATGCTTGGCCATATACTGAGCATTTTCTACGCCAACATAACGGAAATGCCAATTCTCAAAATTCACACCCGTGATGTTGCTCTTCCCATCTGGGTAGCGAAGCACAAAGCCATATTGCGGTGCGATGGCAGCCAGCTGCATGCCCAACTCATCACTTTGGCCAGCTTCGACACTCATATCAATGGCAAGTCCTGTCTGGTGTTCACTCGCACCAGGGACCTGTACCTGGGTCTGCACCTGCTTTTCAGCTTCTTCGTGCGAAAGGCCGCTAGCCTCTAGTTGCGCAACACGCTCATTATAGAGCTCTGTTTGCTCGGCCACACTTCGATAGCCTGATATCAAGGTTTCTTCTGGGGCAATTTTGCGAGCTGCTTCTAAAAATTGACGAGTTGGTTCTACAATCCGACTATCCACTTTGATAGCATCCACATCTGTTAATTGTGGGTTCAGCTCAGGCTTCACATTATCACGATTGACCAAGATCAACTGCCAGTCTTTTGTCGAAACGGCTGGCAAATCTGATTTTTCTTCCTTTTTCTTAGAAGAAGAGGGAGTCGTTACAGCTGTTTTTTTAGCCTTCCAAAACTGAAGCCCTGAAAACAAGTTTGGCTTCGCTAAGTAAACACCAATTCCTGATCCAAGGACCACAAGAAGAAAGAAACTCAATAGGTAAGGCCACCATTTCTTACGTTTTTTTCTTGCGCGTCTATACTTATTCGTCATAGCTACCCTCTAGAAGTTTTGCTCCAACCTTACGATAGGACATATCCCCAATCTTTTCAATATGAAAGGCACCATCTTCATAGGCCAAAACCGTCACGCTTCCGTTGTCCAAGACCAATTCTTCGACCGCTTTTGGATCGATGAGATAAATCAAGGTCGTAATCGTCATGCCATGGCTGACCACAATAGCATTGCCACCGCCAGCTGCTTCTACCTCTTTTGCGATGGCTTCAAAACCTTCTTTGATCCGACTACTCAAGGTACCCCAGGATTCAGCCCAACCAGTGGTATCCACTTCGACGATCCCTTCTGCTAACTCCATCAGGCTCAACTGATGGAAATCATCGACCTTAAAGACACGGGGTAAGACCCCCATAAAGAGATCACCATCATAAGCACCGTCAAAACTACCAAAACACCACTCGCGGATCCGTTTGTCATAACGATAAGGGATTTTTCCTGTCAGACCAAGTTCTTGAAGAATAATTCCCATAGTTTGAATGGTGCGTCCAGAATCACTCGAAACAGCCTCTTCAAAAGAAAGCCCAGTTTCCTTGAGACCAAGTCCTAATTCTCGAATTCCATGTTCTCCTGCTTCTGTCAGCGGAGTGTCTGACCAGCCCTGTGCCCGTCCAATGGTATTAAACATGGTTTTTCCATGACGAGCAATATATAATCTGGTTTTTGTCATTGTATTACCTCCGTATGTATCTCTTTCATTATATCATTTTTTGCAAAAAGAAAGTAGGAAAGCTCTTACAAGTTTTGTGAAAAAGAAAAGGCCATGACCAAAGGGTCAGCCTTTCAGGACGGACTAGGATTCTTGCAAGCTTTCACCGACCTCACGGTAACTGCTATCTCCAATCCCCTTAACCGTCAATACTCCATCTTCATATTCTACAAGGGTAACACTACCGTTTGAAAGAGGCAGATTGAGATTTGGTTTTCCTTCGATCAAGCAGACCAAGGTCTGAATGGTCCAACTATGGCTGACAACCAAGGCATTGCCTCCACCATTTTCTTCTACTTCTTTGGCAATAGCTTCAAAACCTTCTAGGATTCGGTTTTTCAAGACTTCCCAAGGTTCAGCCCAATCCGCTGTATCCACTTGGCAAATTCCATTGGCCAAGTCTTCCAAGGTCAAAGTCTTATAGTCTTCTACATCTAGCACGCGTGGCACAACACCGTGAAAGAGCTCCCCACCGTAGGCCCCATCAAAGCTACCAAAACACCACTCGCGGATCCGTTTGTCAAAGCGATAAGGAATCTGGTCTTTCAAGCCCAATTCATCAAGAATGATCCCCATGGTCTGAATGGCACGGCCTGAATCACTGGAATAAGCTCGAGTAAACTCCAAACCGGACTCACGCAAGCCGATTCCTAGAGCTTGAATCCCTCGTTCTCCTTCTGCTGTCAAGGGTGTATCTGACCAACCTTGAGCACGGCCAATGGTATTAAACATGGTTCTCCCATGACGAATCACAAATAATCTTGTTTTAGCCATCTTGTCTCCTTTTGCAAGAAAAAAGTCTGGAGTTTCATTATCACAGACTTTTCTATTTTCTTCTATTATACTAGATTTCTCTTAGTTTTTAAAGCTATGAACTGGAGCTGGAATTTGACCACCACGGGCAATAAAGTCAGCTGATGAAGCTTTGTTAACCTTCATTACCGGAGCAGATCCAAGAAGTCCTCCAAGCTCTAACATATCGCCCTCTTTTCCATAAGGAATGATCCGAACGGCTGTTGTCTTTTGGTTGATCACTCCGATAGCTGCTTCGTCGGCGATCATGGCCGCAATGGTTGTATCTGGAGTATCAGCTGGGATGGCAATCATATCCAGACCAACTGAGCAGATAGCTGTCATGGCTTCCAATTTTTCCAGGTTGATATGACCGGATTGGACCGCCGCAATCATCCCTTCATCTTCTGAGACCGGAATGAAGGCACCTGACAAACCACCGACTTGGTTACAAGCCATGATCCCGCCTTTTTTCACTTGGTCATTGAGCAGAGCTAGGGCTGCTGTTGTCCCGTGGGTTCCTACTACTTCAAGCCCCATGGCTTCGAGGACACGAGCAACCGAATCCCCAACAGCTGGTGTTGGCGCTAGAGACAAGTCTACAATCCCAAACTCTACTCCTAGTCGTTCACTTGCCATTTGCCCCACTAATTGCCCAACACGGGTAATCTTGAAGGCTGTCTTCTTGACTGTTTCAGCCAATACATCAAAGCTAGCGCCTGGTACTTTTTCGATGGCCCGTTGGACGACACCAGGTCCTGAAACCCCAACGTTGATGACAACATCCGCTTCACCGACACCGTGGAAGGCCCCCGCCATAAAGGGATTATCTTCTACTGCATTGGCAAAAACTACGAGCTTACCAGGCCCCATTGGATCTGCTTGGGATGCTTCTTTAATGATACGGCCCATATCTCGGACAGCTGTCATATTGATCCCCGTCTTGGTCGATCCAATATTGACTGAAGAGCAGACAAAATCTGTCTCTGCAAGGGCGCGAGGAATGGAATTAATGAGGATTTCATCCCCTTTTTGGTAGCCTTTTTGAACAAGGGCTGAGAAGCCACCGATAAAGTTGACCCCAACTTCTTTGGCCGCACGATCTAGTGCCTTGGCAAAGGGCACATAATCTGTCGCATTGGTTGCCGCCCCGATAATGGAAATTGGAGTGACCGAAACCCGTTTGTTCACAATTGGAATACCGAGCTCTGCCGCAATCTCATCCCCAACAGCCACTAAGTCCTTGGCCTTTGTCACAATCTTATTGTAGACTTTTTCTGCCGCCTTTTCGATATCTGGATCGATACAATCTAGAAGGGAGATCCCCATGGTGATGGTCCGAACATCGAAGTTCTGCTCCTCAATCATGGCAATGGTTTCTGTTACCTGTCTAATGTCCATAAATTCTCAACCCCTATCTTACAAATTGTGCATAGCATCAAAAATCGCTGCGCTTTGGATATTGATTTTCACATGCAGAGACTGACCGAATTCTTCCAACTCTGAACGAAGCTGTGTGAAATCTTTTTTCTCATCTGACGATACGACCGCCATCATGGTAAAGTATTCATCCAATACAGTTTGAGAGATATCATCGATATTGAGTCCTAATTCTGCTACTTTCGTTGCAACACCCGCTACGATTCCTTTTTGGTCTTTACCAACGACTGTAATAATTGCTTTCATTTCACTGCTCCATTCTATCTATTTGCTTCCATTGTAGCACAATCCCCTTAAAATCGCCCTTCTCAACTGGGAACGTTCGTATATTTTTATGTGTATAAAAAAATAAAGAGGCTGGGACAAAAGTCCTAGCCTCTCAATTGTTTTTGGATTGTCGAGCAAGACGCAGTGGTTGAGTGGGCTCTACTACGCTGATTTCATCAGCTTTTACAGCCCTACTCAACTGTGCGGAGGTGAGACGACGAAATCAAATTCTAACGAATTACCGATTTCTGTCCCACTCTCTCTATTTTGATGATTCAGTTTCATCCTTTAAGAGCTCTTTCTTCACGCGCACCGTACTCTCATACTCAGCCCCAGCTAGACGGTCAAAGGGAAAGCGACGATTGAGTAAGACGATGGCAAGAGTGAGAATCAGGTACAATAAAAGCATAAAGAAGAGCAATAAAATCATGGACAGGGTTAAGAGGGAATTGTCCGTCAAGTCGCTATTCAAGAGCGAAATCAAATAGAACAACCCTTGAGGAATCAGATAGAAATAACCTACTACTAGGATTCCCCGCCAGATGGTGCGAAGCCATTTTTGCTTGTCAAAATGCAAGCGGAATTTCAATAAAGCCATTCCCAAGGTTCTGCCCCGCCACAAGGGAATCAAGGCAAAATAAACAGCCAAAACCGCTACATAAGGAATCGTCTCTAAACGCTCGATTACCGCGTAAAGCAAGGATAGCATCACAAAGTCGATCAAGAAGGCAAGACCCATCCGGAAACCAGATACTTTCGTCCCTACTCGGAAAGAATGCTCGTCAATTTCGTCTCTTGTTGGCAATAACCAAACCAGGAACCAACCGAGCAGATAACCCACTCCACCACCGGTAGTATTTTGAATAATATCATCAACATCTGCCAGGCGGTAAGGACCCGGATACATAAAATAGAGACCTGATAACTGGGTCAACTCCAAAAAGAGACTAAAGAGGGCTGTCAGAAGAATCGTTTTCTTAAAACCACACTTGAAATAATAGCGTAGATACATCCCAAAAGGAATCAACATCAGAACATTAAAGGCGGGCACATAAAAAGTTGGATGCTTAAGGGCTTGAATCCATGTACCAGTCTGCGCTAAATCAAAGGGGCTCTCCTTGAAAAAATCCACCACAAAAGCAAAGGGATGGAGATTGACCATTTCCGAGTAGATGGTATGAATCTTACTTGGATCCGGCAGAGGCAAGATCACCAAGAGATAGACCGTCATCAAGTAAAGCATAAAAGAATAGAAAATCAGCACCCGCAATTTATTGACCGAACCATATTTTCGATAATTCAAAATCATGTAGGGCAAGGTCAGCAAAAATGCCAGAAAAGGAAAGAGCTGAACAGCTGTTTTGATCGTAGAGATATACCCCATTGTGTCTCCTTTTTTTCGTTATAAAATCACCCTTTGCACAATGACAAAAGGTGATTTCTTCATTGATATAGAATATTATACGGCCCGGTAGAAGAAGAGTCAAGGAAGTACGATGAAAACCTTACTGAGGAGCCATCTTAATAGTTAGCTCCTCCCCTTCAATCCTTTACTTCCGATAAAGACCAATAGATAACTCACAATCCCTGAAAGATGCAATAGTGTTGATATCCATCCGGTGATTACTGGTAAGAGCATGAGGCCAGATAGAAAAATCAAGAATAGATAAAGCCATTTTACGGTACGTGAAAATTCTTTCCACACGTTTGGCAGGATCATAACCCCTCCGGTCACAAAGGCGTATCCTACAGCAGAGATCCCTGTTGCCTGAATGTCCTGCTCCTGGGTTAAAAAGTGAAAAACGATGGAAGAGAGGACTGTCGCCGTCACAAAAACGATTAAGACTTGTCTGGAGCCTCTATTTCTTTCTAGCAGTCCTCCGAAGGGAAGGATCATGAGTCCATTTAACAACAAATGGACCCATAAAAACCAGATAGGGGCTCCTTTACTACCGTGCATCAGGGTCCCACTGACATATTGCCAACCATACACCGGCTTTGAATGAAAAGCCAATAGGTCGTACATAGCATCCCCATAAAAGGAAGTCAACAGGCCGAGCAACAAACAAGTTAAAGACAAAGTACTGACAACGGGGTAGGTTTTGAGGATTCTTTTCATGTTTCTCTTCTCTTTTTCAAAAAATAGCGTTACGATGTATCCATTCACGACCATTATACCATTTATTTTATTGGAGACAGAAAAGTTTTTGGCTTCTTTCGTTATCTTTGCTGGAAATCCTGAAAGTCGTGACCTATTAGTCGATCATTATTCAGACCTCATCCCTATTATTAGAATGCCGGAGCGGATATTTGACTTTCCATTTCAGAGGGCATATAATTATACTAATCTGAACTAAATAGTTTTAATTTTTTAAATGAACTGTCTTAAATTCAGATTAAAAAACTATTTACTTAACGGAGGTGACGCTATGTCATTAGAAGAAAAATTGAACCAAGTGAAGGGTTCTGTTAAAGAAGGCTTCGGTAAATTAACCGGTGATACAAAAACAGAAGCTGAAGGCACTGCTGAAAAAGTTGCTTCAAAAGCAAAAGAAGTTGCTGAAGATGCAAAAGAAGCTGTCGAAGGAGCTATCAAGGGCGTTAAAAATATCTTTCATAAAGAAGACAAATAGTCTTTAACATCCTAGACCCACTCTATTTTCTACAGTCATGTTTGACCGTGGAAGATAGGGTGGGTTTTTATTTTCCATTTATCTTAGGTATAGAAAAAACACCCCGAAGGGTGCTCTTTGTAAGTATAGTAATTCTTTCGAATTAACATTTTGCGTGCAGTGGTTGCTATCCATTCAAATATCGCTTCGCTTGTTTTCTTGGGGCAACTGTGCATAGCATATCTCTACGCGACTAAAGTCGCTAGAGCTATCCTAATTGCGCACCGCTAGTTCTCATACAAAAAACACCTTGCAAGATGCAAAGTGTTTTCGTTTGTATTCTGCTTTCCAGCAACGAATTAACGTTTAGAGGCAATTGACTTCGTCGAATTGCAGCCGTATTTGTAAGTGGCTAAAGCCACAACAACTACGTCAACTGCCACAATTTAGTATGAAAACATAAAAAGAACACCTCGAAAGGTGTTCTTTGTAAATATTGTAATTCTTTCGAATTAACGTTTACTAAATTGTGAAGCTTTACGAGCTTTCTTAAGACCTGGTTTGGAAAGTATGGATTTCAGTTGGACTAAAAACAGCGTAATATCAAGGATTTTCTGAACAATATCTACTTTTTAATTTCATAAAATCTGAATCAATATTTTTAAAATAGGGAATAGTTTAGGTCTCTAAGCATTAAAATAATACACCTAACTTTGGTCACCGTTTTTTAGTTATTCACTCTTTTTTCGGATAGTGTTTTTAAAGTTATGATGTAAAATGCCGCAATTAAAACACTATACATCATAATCGGAGGATAGACAATTAAAGATAGAATCAATCCCACTCCTTTAATTATTAGGTCAGGTATCAATAACTTCCTATATTGTGCGGTAGCTTCAAGTAATTCTTTCTGATCTATATTGGGTTTATCAATTACTTTATGTAAAAACCAGTTTGCTACCGTTGAAACAATAACGATCAGTCCATAAAAGAGCTGTGCCGTATGATTCATGAAATGACTACTAACTATTCCAGTAGCATAGGGCATAAATGAAACAAAAAATAAAAGATACAAATTCTTTCAAATTTCTCCCTTTTCAATTTGCCTAACTTGACCTGCATTACCTAGGTCGCTTTGCTTTAAATTATACTTTTTTCTTAAACATTTAATACGAGTAGGTATTTCTTGTGAGTAATTTTCATCAAAAAATTTCATATATAATCTCCCTATAATCATGGAAAAGTAGTAAAAATAGTTGTTATCCTAGTTGATTAAAAAAATCTCTGATTTCCTCATCTTTTATAAAATAATATATAATTTTCCCCTCTCTTCTAGTGTCCAAGATGTTTTGATTGGCTAGTTTACGAAGATGGTGGGAGGCAGATGCCATACTGAGATTTAATAAACAGGCTATATCGCAGACACAGAGTTCTTCGACGGCAAGGAGATAAAAGATGATATTTATCTGTTTATTATCGGTAAATTTTGATAAAATGCGAAGTGATTTTTGGACTTTTTCCTTTTCAAGGTAGTTCGTTGCGGTTGTAACATTTTGTTGATTTATAACATCCACTTGACAGATACTATCTTTTTTCATAATTTTTTCTCCTAGCCTAACACAGCCCATAGCATGTCAAAGCTGTTGTTTTCAATCAGGATATACATCCCCAATCCTAAATAGACAACGGCAATAAACCATCTGCTATATTTTTCCAAAGTTTCTCCAACAGAAGGGACTTGTGCTAATTTTTGGGCAGAAAAAACCAAGAGATAAATCATGACTAGAAAAGTAAGTAAAGTCACTATCAAATTCGCTAAATTTAAGGTGGTAAAATATGGGACAAAGACACCAATATTGTCAGCGCCACAACTTGCAAAAGTAATCATAGCGACTAGAAAAATCAGGTTTTTATTGTCTTTTCGCAAACCATCTTTTGCAATAGCTTCTCCATCAGAATCTCCTAAAAGCAAAACTTTGAGGCCTAGGAAAATTGGAATCAAACCGAGTAAACCTAAAATCTCTTTACTAGGAATATAATTTAAGACAAATGCAAAAAGCAAACTTAGGAATATTAGACTAACAGAGCCTAGAAATTGTCCTAAATAGATGTTAATGATGTCCTTTCTGCTTTTTCTTTTGGCAAAAAATAACATTAGGATAATAAGTAAGTCTACGGCTGTCCCAGAATACAGGATTATTGAAGTAACAATATTTTGAATCATAAAACACCTTATTCAAATATATTTTTGAATGTATTCTAACATTAAACTTTGTAGATGTCAACTTAAAATCCACCAATTAATAATTGCATGTCAATATTTGTATTGTGAAACTAGTTTCAGAAATATATAGTCTTAAAGTATGTCCACTGCCAATGGTTTTTTCAATATTTAAAAGGAGAGAACCAATTTGGTCCTCTCCAGGGTATAATTTTCCATCAACCCACTACAGTTGACAAAGAGCCGTTATTCTCAAATGAGACAACTCCTTTTAGTTTTTATAACCTCAGCTTCTCGGTCTCTTACCTACTTTTAATAGAAAGACTACGAAGGACGATTCTTAAAGTAGTCAGATTGTGCAATATCGAAAGATTAGATGGGCTTAACCAATTTAACAACCCAAATCCAATTAAACTTCCATTTATTACAACTGTTTCTTGAATATTTCTTTGAATTAATTTCTGCAACGATTCAGATAAAGAATTCAATTCCTCGAAGAAATCTAAACGATTATCTAATAATAAAATATCACTCATCTGCTTAGAAATATCAGCACTTTCATTCATCACAACCCCAATATCTGCAAGCGTCAAGGCAGCAGAGTCGTTTAACCCGTCTCCAACCATCAAAATAGTTCGGCCAGCTTTCTGTAATTCCTGAACCAACTGAAACTTACCATCTGGTTTTAAATCAGTATAAACGTTGTCAAATGGCAGATCTTTAACCAACTCTTCTGTTCTAGCCAACGTATCACCAGTTGCCAGAATCAGTTTTTTCCCTTGGCGCTTTAGCTTTTTCAATGCAACTTTCGCCTCGCTTCTCAAGGGAGTGTGGATACAAAACATCCCAATTAATTCTTTCTTATAAGCCAAAAACAATAAATTGTAATGAGTCTTATATTGCTCAATCAAGGCCAGCTGCTCAGAACTAATTCTTACCTGTTCGTCTTGCATTAGTACATAATTTCCAATGACAACCGATTGACCATCAATTTGCGATTTAATCCCTTTGCTTGCAACATACTGAAGCTTGCCATGCATTTCTTCGTGTTCAATGCCTTCAATTTCAGCTTGTTTAACAATTGCATTGGCAATAGGATGATAGATATGTTCCTCCAAACATGCACTTATTCTTAAAATATCTTTCTCAGTATAATCTCCGAAAGGAAGAACCTTTTCAACCAAAGGATAACTCGTCGTGATGGTACCCGTTTTATCAAACAAGAAAGTATCCACTTCCAGATATTTTTCTAATACATCACCATCTTTAATAACCATTTCTCGATTTAGACCTTCCTTTATGGCCGTAAGGTAGGCTACAGGTGTGGATATTTTTAGAGCACATGAAAAATCCACCAATAAAAAGGAAATGGCTTTTGAAAACGAACCTGTTAACAGATAAGTCAAACCAGCACCTAAGAAGTTATATTTTACAACCTTGTCTGCCATCCTAATAAAATGACGTTGTTTTGTCTTCTTACTCTCTTCAGATTTTTTCATCAGATTGATGAGTTGCAAAATACGACTGTTTATCTGATTATCAGTCACACGAATTCTTAACTCTCCTGTTTCCAAAACAGTATTCGCACATACAGAATCTCCCTCTTTCTTTTCAACAGGGAAGCTCTCTCCAGTCAAGGAACTCTCATTGACCATGCCTAATCCTGAAACCACTTGCCCGTCAAACAAGATTTCATTCCCTTGGGAGACAACTAATACATCACCTACTTGAACATCAGAACTCTTGATGCTGATGACCATGTCTCCCCGCACTAAGAAAACATCACTTTCTTTAGCAAGAAGGCTTTGTTCCAAATCTGTTGCTGTTTTTTTTAAAGACCACTGATCCAGATGATTACCCAAATCAAGCATAAACATGATGTTGCTAGCTGTCTTGGATTGGTTCATAAACAAGGACAACAAAATGGCCGAACAGTCCAAGACCTCCATGGTTAGTTCCTTGCGCGCTAAAGTTTGATAGGCTTCTTTGACATAACCCAAAGCCTGATAACAAGTCCAAATATAACGAATAGGGTAGGGTACAAAACTTCGAAACAGCAAACGCTTAATCGCTGCACCCGATACAATTGAATAAGCACTCTCTTCTCTACGAATGGGAAGAGTCATCAAGTCCGAAACTTTCCCCTTGTCAATTTTTTTTAAAAAGGCCTCTGCATTTTCTAATACAGAGAAGCCTTCTTTCATACGTAGAGTAAAGTGCTGCTGATCCATATAAAACTGAATAGAGTCGATCCCTTTTTCATCTTTAGCCAAGGAACGAAGATAATCTTGAATATCCAAGGTCAGTGAAAACGAGGACGATAATCGGATATGTTGATATCCTCTGTGTAGCACTTTAAAAGACATATTATTCACCTGTCAGGCTATCTAATTGTTCTTCTTTCTTTTCCTGTTCGTATAAATATTTAGCGTCTTGTAAAACATCATCACCGTGTTGTTTTACAACAGAAACAGATGCATCCAGTCCATCTTTCAATTTGTAAGCTTTAGCCAAGGCCTTAGAATAGCCTTTCTTAGCTTCTTTACTTGCTAAGACTTTCAAGCCAAGCGTCCCAAATGCTACCCCTCCTAAGAAGAGAGATGATTTTTTCGCAACTTTTGCGACGTTTAATACTTCTTTTAACATGTTTATTTCCTCCTTGTAACTATTGTAGCGAAAAATGACAGCAAAAGCAATTGCTGATATCTGATATATAGATAAAATTCTCTATACTGATATTTAATTATATTATGATGAAAACAATATACTTTATTTTTTGATACTGTCAATAATTATGTGTAAACACTTAAGTAGAGTTACGGAGTGTTAATTAAATAAGCTTTCAAGTGTATCAGAACATTGACCAAACCCTTTATGGATTCGTTGACTTTGCTTGAAATTATAATCTTCAAACAACGTAACTAAGTAACGTTCCAGAGCCTCCTCATTAGGAAAAAGAACCTTCTTTTTCGTTTGATGTTTGATTTCTTTGTTAAGAGACTCAATGAGGTTTGTCGAATACATGCTGTGCCAAATCTGGTAGGGAAACTGATAAAAAGTTAAAAGATTATCCGTCTTCTCCAGACTTTCCATGACTTTCCTATACTTTGGTTTCCATTCGGCGAGAAAGTCCTCTAAAGCTTGTCCTGCCATTTCTAAATTTTCAGCACGATAAATCATTATAAATTGCCCCAGAATAACCGCTCTATCTGCTCGTTTCACTTTACTAGCTAGATTTCGACTAATATGAATTAAGCAACATTGTTGTTTAGCTAATGGGTGAGCCTGACTGATAATCTGCTCAAGCCCCTTAAAGCCATCTGTAACTACAAGAGAAATCTGTTGGATTCCTTGGTTTTGAAGCTTGTCTAACAGGGTGGACCAAGAAGCATTGTTTTCTTGAGGCAACTGTGCATAGCATATCTCTATGCGACTAAAGTCGCTAGAGCTATCCTAATTGCGCACCGCCAGTTCTCATAGAAAAAAACACCTTGCAAGATGCAAAGTGTTTTCGTTTGTATTCTGCTGTCCAGTAACGAATTAACGTTTACTAAATTGTGATGCTTTACGGGCCTTTTTCAAGCCTGGTTTGGAAAGTATGAATTTCAGTTGGACTAAAAACAGCGTAATATCAAGACTTTTCTCCGCTTTTATAAAAGCTTTTTTCCAATCAAATTCAACTAATTTTATCCGAATGGTGTGGATTTTACCCCCAAAATTACAGAGAATGGAGCTGATAAACACTAAACGTTCACACCATTAGTTAAATGATTTTTTGTTCATCATTTTTCTTAGATGATAGAACTTCTAATTTATTTCTTATTCAAGCAAAAACAACCTGCTATAAGTAAGAAAGAGGAAGATACAAGAAAAACACGGCGTAAAAACCGATTCAGTTCATTGTCCTCAATCCTTGTCTGCTTCATTTTCTTTTACGAGATCGTTTTGTGAATCTTTTTCAGAGAGTTTTTGATCAATATACTTGTCAATGTTTTCATAAAATTCCTTGGTCGCTTCACTATCTAATGTTGGCGAGTTCTGAACTTGATTCACTTTCAATTGAACAGATTGAATACCGTAAGAGGCTTGTTTTTGGTGGAGTGTTTCTAATTCTTCTTCTGAAATCGGATCTCCAACAACCGTCAAGACCAATTCATTGTTACTTGACTTGTAGACTTGATTAATAACCGTATAATTGGCGAACTCTTTTCCTACAAACTGTTTGATCCCTTCTTTGCGCGCTTGTTCTATTGTCAGAGTAACTGCCGAATAGCTAGCTGGAAGAATCAACAATACAATCAAAGATATCAAGCCAATTCTCATTTTAATGCTCAGCTCTTTAAATGAAGTTAAAGGAGATTTTCTCATCAAAATTCTTGTTCCAACAATGTTGGCTAGCATGATAAAGACACAGTTGATCAAGAAAAGATAGAGAGCCCCCAATAAAAATCGTACATTCCCATTAGCTAAACCATAGCCAGCAGTACAGATAGGCGGCATCAGAGCTGTAGCAATGGCTACTCCTGGCACGATATTGTTTGCTTCTTTTTTCCTTGAACCGATCACACCAGCAATCCCACCAGCAATAGCAATGAGGACATCCCAAATGGTTGGAGAGGTTCGTGCAATCAACTCGCTACTTGCATAAGACAAGGGAGAAATCCAGAAATACAGAGTCGAGACAAGCAAACTGACCAACACTTGAGTCAATAAAACCTCTAGAGATTGCTTGATTAAACGCGTATCAAAAATAGCTAAACCGAATCCCAGTCCAACAATCGGTGTCATGAGAGGTGAAATCAACATGGCTCCTATAATGACAGCTGTTGAATTCATATTTAGTCCGATAGAGGCAATAAAAATTGCACACATCAAAATCGCTGTATCTCTCAATCGAACATGAAGGTCATCGTATAATTTCTCACGGTATTCCCGTGTTGAATAATTGGCAGTCATTTGTCCTCTCCTCTTTCCTTATTTAAATTGGTATAATAATTAAAAATAACAGCTGATAAACAGCCAAAAAATATGAGCCCATAAATCGTCAAGAAGACACTGGTAATCCTTCCAATCAAGGTCACAGCTAGGAGATCCCCGTAGCCGACAGTCGTCGAAGTCACAAAAGCATACCAAAGACCGTCTCCGTAATTTGTGATAGCAGGTTCAACTAGGAAAAGCACGCCTCCTGACCCAAAAACAAAGGTCACAAAACTCAGAGCAAACCGAGTAAAACCCGTAACCTGCATAATATGCCATAACATTTTTAAACGTTTCATTTGTTCTCCTTATTCATACTAGCTCCTGACCGAGCCGTTTTTTTCCAATAATCAAAGTGAAGATAGGACATGATCTCCATCAGAGAAAGATAGACAAACTGATAGATCTGATTTAAGCTGATTATCAACTGATATTGTTTGAAAAATGACTGGAAGAAAGACCAGATATGACTGTCTTGAATCAGTCCCTTCTTAATATCAGACAGGATGTTAGCTAAAGCTCCCAAGGACTGAAACGGTAAATCCTTGACATTTATATAGATCCGGTCCACCACATCATTCAGACTGGTATCTTGGATGGCATGAAATTCTCCAAAGAGAACTCCTGCCGCTCCAAGAGTAGAAACAAATTCCACCAAATAATTTCTGAGGAAATTTTCTCAACCTTTTCCCATAATGTGTTTAGTGCCATCCATAACGATCCCAACCAGAAAAAGGAAAGAAAACAAGCAAAGAAATTTTGCCGTAAATCCCAAAAAGCTTCAAGACTTGGTGTTGTTGGTTTTTCTAACTCTAAAACCAAGATGGTCATAATAATTGCTAGAACAGCATCTGTCAATACAATTAATCTGTCTTTCTTCATCGGATTGCATCCCCTTTCTTTTTTGTAACATTCTATCTTATCGCATAATATTGGATATTCTTTCATAATCCGACTACAAACAAAAATAAACCAAAAAGTATGTCCCTATTATACTATATTTAACTCTAGAAGTATTCATCCATCTAATTAATAAATATATCATATTTCACAATAAGTGAATACTATCAAAGATTCATCCCCTTTCACTTCATCATGTAGTGTTGCTTAGATTTATCAAAAACAACCAAATTTGTATTAATTTCAAGTATCACCTAGTTACAAAAATTTGGGGTGAACAGAAAAAGCATCCCGTATTTTTGATACGAAATGCTTTCAATAAGTTTAAATAAGTTTTAACGTTTACTAAATTGTGATGCTTTACGAGCTTTTTTCAAGCCTGGTTTCTTACGTTCAACTTTACGTGAGTCACGTGTAAGAAGTCCTGCGCGTTTCAATGAATCGCGGAAGTCTGGGTCTACTTGAAGAAGGGCACGAGCGATACCGTGACGGATAGCTCCTGCTTGACCTGCGTATCCACCACCTACAACGTTAACGAAAACGTCGTATGAACCTGCAGTTGAAGTAACTGCGAATGGTTGGTTGATTACAAGACGAAGGTCAGCGTGTGGGATGTACTCTTCAACATCTTTTTTGTTAACAGTGATTTTACCAGTTCCTGGAACAAGGCGAACGCGTGCAACAGCGTTTTTACGACGTCCAGTACCTGCATATTGTGCTTGTGACATACTTTATTGTTCCTTTCCTTAGATAAGTCCTGAAATATCAAGAACTTCTGGTTGTTGTGCAGCGTGAGTGTGCTCAGCTCCAACGAATACTTTCAATTTCATACCTTGAGCGCGGCCAAGAGTATTGTGTGGAAGCATACCTTTAACTGATTTCTCAATCAAACGAACTGCATTTTTAGAACGAAGTTCACCAGCAGAGATTGATTTCAATCCACCTGGGTGGTTTGAGTGAGTGTAGTAGATCTTATCAGTTGCTTTTTTACCAGTCAATTTAACTTTTTCAGCATTGATAACGATTACGAAGTCACCTGTATCAGTGTGAGGTGTGAATGTTGGTTTGTTTTTTCCGCGAAGCACGCTAGCAACAACTGCTGAAAGGCGTCCAAGAGGTACATCAGTTGCGTCAACAACGTACCATTTGCGTTCTACTTGGCCTGGTTTAGCCATGAATGTAGTTTTGTTCATGATTTCTCCTATATGAATGTCGTTTTTGTTTACAGGGCGGATGTTCCGGTCCGCAAGTTATTTGAAAGGTTCCGGGGCCTTACAAATGGGGTAAACAATACCGCCTACTATTGTATCAAAATTCTAAGATAAAAGTCAACCGATTTGGAAAATTATTTGCGATTTTCTTTTCCAATGACAAATTCGATCAAGGAATTCGGGCCGACGTGGGCTGAAATAACTGGTCCAAGGGGCATCACAAGGACTTCATCGATGCCTTCAAGCGCAAGCATTTCTTGCTTCAATGCTTCGGCTCCTTCTAGATCGTTGGTATAAGACACCAAGGCTGTGCTTTCACCGATATCGGCTTTGATCAGCTCCAGTAATTCTCGGACAGCTTTTTTGCGTCCCCGAACCTTGCTAATAGGAACTAATTTCCCTTCCGCATCTATCCAGAGAATGGGTTTGATGCTGGCCAAACTTCCCATGATCGCAGCACTTTTTGAAAGACGGCCTCCACGCATGAGGTGGTAGAGATCATCGACGAGGAAATAAGTCCGCAGTTTTGGCGCTAGAGCTATAATCTCTTCTTTGGCTTCTGCTAATGAACGGCCTGCATCACGCGCAGCTACTGCCCGCATGACCAGATATCCCTCTCCAATCCCAGCAGCCTTCGGATCGACAATCTCGATCACGGCTTCTGGATAGTCTTCTAAAACCAGGTCTTGTGCCATGACTGCACTCTGATAAGTCCCAGATAAGACCGATGAAAAGGCCACATAAAGCAGATCTTTCCCTTCTTTGGCAAATTGTTCAAAGGTTTCCTGAAATTGGCCCACATTGACCTGACTGGTTGTCGGTTTGGCCCCATTTTTCATGGCTTCTAAAAGCTCAGGACTGGTCAATTGACCTTGGCCAACTGTCTGGTAAACCGTCCCATCTAACTCAATGGTCAACCCAAGAATGGTCACCTGGTGTTCCTTGGCCCAGTTCTGATCTAAATCTGCGGTCGAATCTGTCAAAATAGAAAATGTCATTACTTGTCTCCCATCATTTCTTGTAATTGTCGCAATACTTCGTGATCGAGTGGTCGCATGGGTGGTTTTTGATCGTTGACCACTCGCTGCGCCTGATTGAGGTTTCCTTTGACGACTGCGACCCGTTTTTCTAACTCTCTAGCAGATACCCGAAGGGCTCCTTGAGCAAAGACGGTCCATTGCTCATTTAAGTCACTGGTCGCTACCGATACTTGGTGGAGGGGCGTATTGAGCTCTGCCGCCAAGCGCTCGATATAGTCATCTGCCGTCTCATCCTCACCTGTAAAGACCACCTGAACATTGAACTCCTCATAGGTCTGTCGCACTCCTGGCATATACTGGGCATCAAAGACACAGATGACTTCGATCCCTTCAAAGCTAGCATAGTGGCTCAGTTTTTGCAGAAGGATATTGCGGGCTGCATCGAGCTCACTTTTTTGAAAGAGCTGGCGGGTCTCCTGCCAAAAGGCAATCATATTATAGCCGTCAACCAATAAGATTTTTCGTTTCATATCATTGCCTTTCTAGGATTATAGTCGGTTGCGAAAAACCTCGTACATGAGGATGGCTGCTGCCACACTGGCATTGAGGCTTTGCACATGACCATTCATGGGAATGGTGATCATCTCATCGACTTGCTTTTTGATGTTGGCTGAGATCCCTTTTCCTTCATTGCCAATGATCAAGGCTAACTTGCCTGCCGTATTCCACTGGTGAGATGGCGTGCCGTTCATGTCGGTTCCAAAGATCCAGAAGCCCTCTTCCTTGAGCTTGTCTAGAGTCTGGCTGAGATTGGTCACACGCGCAATAGGAATGTGTTCCACAGCTCCGGTAGAAGTTTTTGACACCACTGGGGTCACTCCAACCGCTCGGTGCTTAGGAATGATAACTCCTGAAACATTGGTCGCATCAGCTGTCCGCAAGATAGATCCAAGATTGTGCGGATCTGTTAAGCCATCGAGAATCAACAAAAGCGGGTTCTCTTCTTGGGCTGTCTGTTTCAGAATCACTGCCAAGTCTGTGTAAGCAAAGGCTGCCACACGAAGAACAAAGCCTTGGTGAACAGCTCCTTCCGTCATTTCCTGCAGGGTTTTCTTTGGCGTCCAAGAAATCGACACTTTTTTCTCAGCTGCTAAGGCCTTGATTTTGTCGACATTTTTTCCTCGGAGGTCTTCTTGAATATATAATTTATTGCCTGTGTTGGCTTGTAAAGCCTCGGTGACTGCGTGGACACCGTATACGATATCGTTATTTTCCATAGAACTAGTATACCACAAGAAAGGAGGAAGAGGCCAATTCATGATATAATGAAATCAAATCTATCTCAATGAACAAACAGAACTAGAAAGAAAGCCATGCCTCTTTTTCAACGAACCATCAAGCTCACCTTGGCCACCTGTTTAGCAGCGGCCCTTGCTTATGCTCTGGGCTTGACCTATGCCATCTCAGCTGGCGTCATTGCCATCTTGAGTATCTCTGATACACGTCGCAGTACCATCAAGCAGGCCTACCAGCGCTTTATGTCGACCTTGCTGGCCCTTGCTATCGGAAGTCTCGCCTTTTCCTTTTTTGGATTCAACCTCTGGGCACTGGGAGTCTTTATCGCTCTCTATGTTCCTTGCGCCTTTCTATTGGGTTGGCAGATCGGCATCACGCCTAGTACGGTGCTGGTCACCCATCTCTTAATTGAGCAGTCTACTTCCTGGGGGCTCTTGCTCAATGAACTTGCCCTCTTTTTAATCGGGACCAGCTTTGCCTTGCTGGCCAATCTCTATATGCCTTCTAATCAGGCCGCGATCGATCATTACCATGATGTTGTCGAAGACCAACTAAAGAAGATCCTTGCTCGTTTTGCGGAATTTCTTGGTAAAGGGGATGGTCGCAATGATGCTCGCTTGATTAAGGAGTTGGATGGTATCCTAGAGGACGCTTTAAATCTAGTCTATCTGGACCATTCCAACCACCTCTTTCACCAAACTAACTACCATATTCACTACTTCGAAATGCGCAAGCGGCAAAACGATATCCTGCGGAATATGGCAGAAAACGTCAACCGTTGTCAGTTAGCGGCGAGTGAAAGCATAATCCTAGCTCAACTTTTTAAGAAAACGGCCCAACAGTTAAGTCAGAAAAATCCTGCCCAAGATCTTCTAGATGATATTAGTCAGTATTTGGCGATCTTCCGTGAACGTCCTCTTCCTAAGACCCGTGAAGAATTCGAAACACGTGCCACCTTGCTCCAACTCTTAAGAGACTTAGAAACTTTTATCCAGGTCAAGGTTGATTTTTACCAACAATTTCATAAGGAGACAGAATAGACAAAGAAGCCCTTGCAAGATGCAAAGGCTTTTTTATTCAGGGTTTTATTGTAAACGCTTTCCTAAAATGGTATACTAGAACTGGAAAATAACTTTTTTAAGGAGGGTCTTCTATATGAAGTCTTCGTATAAGAAACATTTGTACACTACAACACTCAGCCTCTCAGCGGCTGTCTTGCTTTCCGTTATCGGTCATGGCCAAGCTTCAGCCGATAGCTTAGAAGCGCCTCAAGCGGAACCAAGCACGGTCCTTGAAGCGACACCTGCTACTGAGCAACCTGTGACAGCCGAGACGACTAGTCCCGCTACAGCCACAGAAGTAACTTCTGCTAGTCCTGCAGAAACAGCAGCGACTTCTGATGGGACTTCTACTACAGAAGTTGCGCCAGCCGCTAGTCCAAGCACTAACCGTGCTACAACAACCGCTGACCAAGCGACTCGATTGGCGGATAGCACCATTTATCTCTCTGAAAAGAGTACGATTGATGACAAAGTCCAAGAAAAAGCTCAAGCTGCTGGCAAGATCAACTGGACCTTAGACAATAAGCCTCTCTCTGAGTGGAAAACCTGGGATATGGAGACAGGAACACTGAGCAAGGATCCATTCCTTACCATCACAGAGACTGCTAACGGAAATGATTTAGATCTCCACATTGACGTGCAAGATCTCTTTGGTGGAGATCTCAGTCTTCGTAGCCCAAATAATATCCGCCGAACTTACCGCAATTATATCGGCAATCATGAGCTGGTCGGAACCAATGCAGACTTAGGTGTGACCATCAATAAAACCCTTGTTTTTCGACCTTATCAGGACTACCATACACATGAAGAAATGCTGGTTGCCATCGAAAAATCCAAGGATGAAGCGAAACCCGATCGTTTAGTGCAGCTGGAAACTCTTGGAAAGAGTGCCCAAGGCCGGGATATGAAGATGGGGATCGTGAGCAAGGACCAAGCCAGCATCGATCACTACCTGTCTAGTACCAACCCTACAGCTTTGACTAAGCCAAGCGAAATGCTGGCCGCACTAAAAGACAAGACCTTGGATTACAAATTACCTGTCTTAGTCCACAACACCCACGCGGATGAACAGCCAGGCATTGATATCATCACAGGCCTCTTCAATACCTTTGCGACCAAGGAAAAGGTGACCTTTAACACCACAGATGAAGCTGGAAATGCTAAAACAGTCACGCTAGATATTCCAAGCTTGCTCAATAAATTCATTTTCTTATTTGACTTCACGGAAAACCCAGATGGGGATGCTCTCAACCTGCGGGCCCTAGCAAACGGGCTCGATCCAAACCGGGATGCCAGCTACCAAACCAACCCTGAAGTTCGCACGGTTATCCAAATGATCAACAAATGGAATCCGATCGCTCTCTACGACTTACACGGTTTTGTCAAAGAATTCTTGATCGAACCTGCAACGCCACCACATGATCCGAACTTCGAATACGATCTTCTGTCAGACCTGATGCTAGAAAATGCCCATCATATGGGACGGGCAGGAGTTGCCAATTCCAAATACGATAGTTACATCATTCCAAAACTGGATTGGGGCGATGGCTGGGATGACTCCTTCTCTGGCTATACAGGGGTTTATGCAGTCTACCATGGTATCTTAGGCCATACCATCGAAATTCCAGAAGGAAATGAAGAATCCTACAAAGCAGGTCGCAACGCTGTCCTAGGCGGAATTGACTTCCTCAACCAAGATCCGGACCGTCTCCTTGAGATGCGTCTCAACTTCTACCTACGTGGTCTCAATAAAACCGAAGATCCAAAAGCTGAAAATGAACTGGTCGGCCCAAATGGGGAAATCGTTGGACGTGTGAAAAATGGTCGTCCGAAATTCTTCCCAGACTACTACGTCATCCCAATGAGCCTAGACAAAGACAACGATGCCCAAGAAGCCTTCAATATGATCGACTACTTCAAACGCAATGGTGTCCTCGTTAAGGAACTCAAAGAAGATATTGGCAACTATAAAAAGGGGGACTTAGTCATTGACATGGCCCAAGCCAAACGTGGCTATGCCAACCACATTCTCTACAAGGGCTCCAACGAATCTGCCTGGGCTGCTATGTACGCAGAGTTGCTGGTCAACTTCCCAGATATGAGAGGGTTCAAGTCCGAACCTGTCTTTGCGGATGGTCTTTTCAACGGAAAATTAGGAGAAGTCACCACCACCCGCGCCACTCGTACCTCTGAGATCGATCCAAAAGCTCCTTACTATGTGATCGCAAACACCTCAGCCAGTGCCGTTAAAGCTGTTAACCAGGCGATTGCACAAGGAAAATCTGTCTACCTAACAGACGATGGCTACATCGTTGACCGCGATACCTTTGCTTCGCTCCTGCCAAACTATGCCATTTATGGTGATGCCCTCTACAAGGTGCCAAGTGGCCCAACCTTGAAACCAATGAAGGTCTACTCTCCGAACTACCACTATAATTGGGCTGGAGTAGATGCGCCTGCTCATACTAGTCTGGTCCTTGAAAAATTAGGCTTCCAAATCGTCAATACACCAGAAGAAGCGGATGTTGTTATTTTGGAAAGCAACCGCTTTGACGCTTCCATTTTTGGCAAGAAACCAACCCTTGTCATTGGTGGGGAAGCCATGCAAAAATTGGAAAAATTAGGAGTTCTTACAGGATTTGACGCTGAAAAATTAAAAGGCGGTAGTGACTACGAAGGCTTGATGAAAGCGATCATTGATGACCAGGATCCATTGACTAGCGGATACAAGAAGAATACCCTCTTCTACTCCAACTCAGGAAACTGGATTGAAAAGGTTCCAGAGCATTTCAAGACCTTGATGAGCATCGCTCCGAGCGATTATTATATTGCAGGTTGGTGGCCACATAACGATGTTCTGGCCAACAAAGTCATGGCCATCTCTGGGGAACTGATGGGACAACCACTCTTTGTCTATGCAGGAAATCCAACCAACCGTCAACACCCTGTCCACTTCTTCCGCTGGGTAACCAATGCGATCTTTGGCAGCAAGTTGGCAAGCTTGATGGATTACGTTCCAGCTAAAGAACCAGATCAAGTGGTGGTTCCAATTCATAACCAAACAAGCAATCCACAGCCAATCTTAGCCAAGAAGGATACTCCTAAAGTGCTCCTTCCACAAAAAGAAATGACAACAAAAAATGAAGAAAGCGTGCAAGCCTTGACTTACCAAGTAGGACAAAGCTTCCAAGAAAGTCCAGCCAAGGCACAATTGCCACAAACTGGAGAAGACACAACCGCGCACTTCGTTCTTTCAGGCTTCTTGCTAGCCGTTAGCGGAGGCTTCCTCCTCTTGAAAAAGAAAGAAGTTGAGTAAGTTCCAGGTTTAGACTTGGATGACATGAAAAGAACCTTCGCAGATGCGAAGGTTCTTTTTGAAGATAAACTATCTTTCAAAACTTTCCTTAGGTGAGTGCGGACGTCAGCGAACTTCTTCGAAGTTCCATGACTTAGTTTTGGACCTAATGTTCCAAAACTCCCGAGTGCTTGAAACAATAATGTTTCAAGCACTTTTCTCACGGCGGAAAGTTTCAGTTTATACTTGACTGATTCTAAAGTATAGAAAACTTTTATAAATTTCTCCAGAATATTTAATGAAAATACTATTCTACATTAAATTCTAATACTGATGCAAAGTTTCTCCTTATTCCACCAATTCCAATACAACAGTTTGGTAAGGGGTCAATTCGAGCACTTGGTCTCCTTCTTGGAATAATCCTGCTGTATTATTTAAAACGACTGTTTTAATCGGAGCTGGTAACTCCAAGGTGGCCTGGCGATTTTGGAAATTGCTGACAACCAAGAGACGTTTGTCCCCACGGCGTTCAAAGGCGATGATGTTTTCACGGTCGCGATACGCTGGGATCATATCTCCGAACCGGATGGTATTCCCATAGAGGGGATGGCGATACAAGGCCGTCAGCTGCCGGTAATAATTCAAGATAGAATTGGGATCCTTTTCCTGATCTTCCACATTAATGGCAACATCTGGTTTGGGACTAATCAACCAGGCTGGTCCATCACTAAAGCCCAGACCTGGCTCTGCTGACCATTGCATGGGTGTCCGCGCATTGTCCCGGCTGTAGTTGGCAATCGCGGCCAAGGCTTCTTCCTCGCTTAAACCAGCTTCTTTCGCGACGTGGTAGCCATTGATGGTCGCGATATCATCAAAGTCCTCCACCGATTCAAAGACTTGGTTTTCCATCCCAATTTCTTGGCCTTGGTAGATAAAAGGAATTCCCTTACGCAAAACCTGAATAGTTCCCAGAGCTTTTTTACTGGTATCGTTTACTGGACCTTCCGCAATATAATGGGACACCCCACGAGGCTCGTCGTGATTCTCGATAATGGTCGAAAGAACCCCAATGCTATCCGCGCGCTCATGGGCTTGGAAAATACTTTCCTTGAGTTCATCTGCAGTTGGAAGAGCATGGTCGAACCAGCCTTTTCCTTCCTGACCCAGCATGGTTTGTTTGAAGTCAAAGATGGAAGAGAAGACACCATCTTTTCCAATAAAGAAGTGCAATTCTTCATCGGTTTCATTGAAAACTTCCCCTACAGTGAAGGCATTGTACTTGGCGAAAGTTCGCTCCTTTAACTCTCGCAGGAAAGGTTCAATCGGTTGGGCATTGACCAGCGATTCCGGCACTGGAACCAGGCCATTGTCACGATCGGACGGAAGCGAACGCCATTCTAAATCTTTTTTAATGTTGATAATGGCGTCAATCCGGAAGCCAGCGATTCCCTTGTCCAACCACCAATTGATCATCTTGTAAATCTCTTCGCGTAAGACAGGATTTTGCCAATTGAGATCCGGCTGATCCTTGTGGAAAGAATGGAGATAGTATTTGTTGGTGCCAGGAACTGGTTCCCAGACACTGCCTCCAAAGTAACTTTCCCAGTTGTTGGGTTCCTTGTCACTTTCGATGAAATAAAAGTAGTCCGCATAAGGTCCATCTGGATCCGCTAAAGCTTTTTGGAACCACTCGTGATGACTGGAGCAGTGGTTAACCACCAGGTCCATAATGATGGAAATGCCCCGCTTCTTGCCTTCCGCGATCAGCTCTTCCATATCTTCCATGGTTCCAAAAATTGGGTCAATGGCATAATAGTTGGAAATATCATAACCCTGGTCAATAAAAGGACTCTTGTAAATAGGAGATAACCAGAGAATATCAATCCCTAAGTCTTGAAGGTAATCTAGTTTCTCCGTGATTCCTTTCAAATCCCCAACACCATCTCCATTGCTGTCTTTGAAGCTTTTGGGGTAGATCTGATAAGCGACCTTTCCCTTCCACCAGTCTTTTTCCATGTTTTGTCTCCTTAAAATGAAAGAGACCGAGACATATCGTCTCAGTCTCTACAGTTTCAGTAGGTATTAGTATACTGTTTTTTCAGTTTCTTTGTCGAAGAAGTGAGCTTTGTTCAAGTCAAATCCAAGTTCGATGGTTTCACCAGTTCCAAGGTAGTCACGTGCATCTACTTTAGCGATGAATTCGTTGTCACCAACTTGGCAGTACAAGTGAGATTCTGAACCGAGCAACTCAGACACAGAGATCGTAGCTTTCACAACTGATTCTGGGAAAGTTTCAAGGAATGCAGCTTCTGTATTCACGTCTTCTGGACGGATACCAAAGATCAATTCTTTACCATCATAGCCTTTTTCTTTCAAGACTTTCAAAGCACCTTCTGGAACTTTCAAATTCAATCCATTAGCAACGATGTGTCCACCTTCCAATTTCACGTTAATGAAGTTCATCGCAGGGCTTCCGATGAATCCAGCTACGAATTTGTTCACTGGGTTTTTGTATACTTCTTGAGGAGTTCCGATTTGTTCTACACGTCCGATTGTACCAGTACCTGCAGGGTTTTTAGTAGCAGACATGATAACGATACGGTCAGCCAATGTCATCGCTTCTGTTTGGTCGTGGGTTACATAGATCGTTGTAGCTCCGATACGACGGTGAATTTTCGCGATTTCAGCACGCATGGATACACGAAGTTTAGCATCCAAGTTTGACAAAGGTTCGTCCATCAAGAATACTTTTGCATCACGGACAATGGCACGTCCCATGGCAACACGTTGACGTTGACCACCTGAAAGGTCAGCTGGTTTACGATCCAAGAATTCTTTCAAGCCAAGGATTTCAGCTGCTTCTTGTACACGTTTGTCGATATCTTCCTTGCTGTATTTACGCAATTTCAAACCAAATGCCATGTTATCGTATACAGTCATGTGTGGGTAAAGAGCGTAGTTTTGGAATACCATGGCGATGTCACGGTCTTTAGGCGCTACGTTATTTACAACAGTACCATCGATGGAACATTCACCTTCTGTGATATCTTCAAGACCAGCGATCATACGAAGAGTTGTTGATTTACCACATCCTGAAGGACCTACGAAAACGATAAACTCTTTGTCTTTGATGTCCAAGTTGAAGTCTTCAACTGAGTAGTGTTCGCTGTTTGGATATTTTTTGTAAATATTTTTAAGATTTAATTCTACCATGATGGTACTCCTTTGATTTTTATAGTTCTATTGTAAATGAAAACGTTTTACAAATCTATGGCAAGTCTCACAAAAAAGAAAAAGAGTTTTGTGCAAGTTGCACAAAACTCTCGATTGATTCCGTTTAAATGACATCTTGCAAGACTAAATGGTAGCAAAGAGCCAGATCTGTCAGATTTTTCAACTGGAGACCCGTTAGCTCTTCCCACTTATCAATCTTGTATTGGAGCGAATTGCGATGGAGATAGAGTTGCTGGGCCGCCTTGGTCACGACTGCCCCATTTTCCCAAAGAGCGACAATGATGTCTTGCAATTGATCTTGACTTTCAATCAACTGATGCAAGCTTGCTTTGATCGGGGTAAGATCCAGACCTGCCTGCTCGATCCCCCACAGATAGAGTTGGGAAAAGCGATAGACGCCTTGATGCCCTTCTCGGATCCAAGCTCGAAAAACCGCCTGTTCTGCTCGGATAACCGGAGCCACTTTTCCTTCTTTTGACTCGGTCCATACTTGCCCGACCAGGATAGATAAACGAATATTGAAGTCATATTCCATAGCAGAGACCGTATCTTTTAAGATATCGGCCACAGGCAAAGACTGGTCTTGGTCCAGAATGAGCACGTAGTCCTGTCCACTCAGTTGCAAGGTTGCTCGGAAGTTGGGCAAGAGTGTCTGCATCATCTCTAACCAAGAAGCCATCCCTTCCGCTGTTGAGTGCGAAATGTGGCAATAGACGAGCTGCATTTTTTTGATGACCTGAGGGGCTTCTCCCTTTCCATCGATCAGGTATTGGTACCAAGGATTGGGGGCAACCTCTTCTTCACCGCCCAACAAGGAAATCAATTGTTTTTCTCGCTCGGTTAACTCTTCTTCCTTCAGTAGCAGCCATTGATGAGCCTGAAGGGGTATCGCTACATAACCAGCTGGTGGATGAGCTTGATCCGTCACCTCTGCATGAGGAAACCACTCTCTGATATTTTTCACTGCTTTCTTCCTTCTTCTACTTGCTGGATGCACCAGTTAATCAATTCTTCTAAACGAGCAAGCTCACCCGTCATATGAAGATAGCCCATGACGGCTTCAAAGCCTGTCGACATACGATAAGTCACGACATCCGCATTTTTGGCCTTTGTATGGCTATTGGTATTACGACCGCGCTTGTAGATCTCCAACTCTTTTTCTGTCAGAATTTCTTGCTCCAGCATGCTTTCAATCAAGCTAGCCTGAGCTCTAGCAGAGACATAGCGGGTGGCAGCCTGGTGAAGCTTATTGGGCTTGGTCATCCCTTGAAAAATCAGGTGTCTGCGAATATACATGGAATAGACTGCATCTCCCTCAAAGGCAAGGGCAATCCCATTGATTAGATTGACATCAATCACGTGTCCACCTTACACCTTCTTTTGTATCCAAGAGCTTGATTCCTTGTGCAGCCAATTCATCGCGAATGGCATCTGCTCGCGCAAAATCTTTCTTAGCCCGCGCTTCCTGACGTTCAGCGATCAAGGCTTCAATATCTGCATCCAAGACTTCTTCGACAAAGACCACTCCAAAGACTTCTAACATCTTGGTCAAGGCATCCTTGACGTCTTGATTGTAGTGACCTGAATTGATCCATTTAGCCAATTCAAAGACGACAGTGATGCCGTTTGCCGCATTGATATCTTCATCCATAGCCGCGATAAACTTGTCCACAAAGCCTTGCAATTCTGCTGGATCCACTTCTCCTGTGAACGGTTGCTCATAGGTATTTTTTAAATACTTGAGGTTGGTTTCCGCATCGCGCACCGCTTTTTCGGTGAAGTTAATGGGTTTGCGGTAGTGCTGGGTCGCAAAGAAGAAGCGAAGCACTTGGCCGTCGATAGTCTTCAATGCATCATGCACGGTGATAAAGTTGCCTAAGGACTTGGACATCTTGACATTATCAATATTGACAAAGCCATTGTGCATCCAGTAGTTGGCAAAAGTCTTACCTGTTTTAGCTTCAGACTGGGCAATTTCATTAGTATGGTGTGGAAACTCAAGGTCGGCTCCACCACCGTGGATATCAATAGTATCCCCTAAAATTCCCGTCGACATGACCGAACACTCGATGTGCCAACCAGGACGACCAGGTCCCCAAGGGCTGTCCCAAGAAATCTCTCCTGGTTTGGCAGCTTTCCAGAGGGCAAAGTCGACTGGATTTTCCTTGCGAGCTGTTTCCTCATCTGTCCGACCAGAAGCGCCTAGCTCCAAGTCTCCCAAGGTTTTATTGGCTAATTTTGCATAGTTGTGGGATTTTTCCACACGGAAATAGACATCGCCTTGGCTCTCGTAGGCATAGCCTTTTTCGATCAAGTCAGCGACAAACCGGATGATGTCATCCATAAACTCGACCACACGAGGGTGGCGGGTTGCAGGTTTCACTCCAAGAGCCGTCACATCCTCACGGAAGGCCGCAATATACTTGTCTGCCACTTCCTGTGGCGTAATGCCTTCTTCTTTGGCACGGTTGATGATCTTATCATCCACATCTGTAAAGTTGGAAATGTAGGCAACTTCGTAGCCACGATACTCAAAGTAGCGACGAATCGTGTCAAAGGCCACCGTTGAGCGGGCATTCCCTACGTGGATATAGTTGTAAACCGTTGGCCCACAAACATACATGCGAACCTTTCCTTCCTCGATGGGGATAAATTCTCGCAAATCACGAGACATAGTATCATAAATTTTTAACACGCTTCATTTCCTTTCTGTTTCTACTCTTTTGGCTTCAAGTAAACCACCTGAGTCTGTTTGACAAAGCCAATCTTTTCATACAAGCGTTTGGCACCTACATTGCTGTCTTCCACGGCAATCTGAAATTCCTTATCGTTTTGCTCAATGAGTTGGTTGACGAGGGATTTGGCTAGATAGCTTCCGTAACCTTGCCCACGATAGACTTCAGCAATCGCAAGCCCATAAAGGTAATTGCATTTTCCAGATACATCCACCGTACAAACGCCAATCACTTGACCTTCTTTGAGTAATATGTACAGCAGACTATCAGGATCCTTCAAGGCCTCCGAAATATATCTGTGGCTCACTTCCGGTGCTTCCACTTCATCTGAGAAGGTTTGGTGGTGGAGCTGGGCAATGGCTTCAAGATAAGAAGGTTCCGCCAAGAGCACATCGACATCCGAACGGGAATCTAATGCATAAGCGGTTCGATCACGTCCTAACCAGGTTTCTGTTTCGCCATCCTCAACCAGTCCCCAATTGCTGGCAAAATCAGGATGATTCTCTAGAAAAATACGCTCTGTCTGAAAAGTCACAGACTCAATTGGATAAGATGCCGTTTCTTTCTCAAAACTTCCATACAAAGCACGCGCAATTCCCTGACGACGGTGATTAGGGTGGACCAGGATCGCTACTTCCACATCTGGGTCATCCGCATAGACGGTTAATAGGCCAACAAGTTCACCTTTTTCGTAATAAAGGAAAAAGGCCGGCATATCGGGATCAAAATTGAGCATATTGGAGAGATAAGGATCCCGAAACGTTCCGTCATAGTTCTGACAGACTGCAATAAGGGCCTTTGCTTCCAGTAGTTGGTGGTCATTCAATGTATTGGTTGATTGAATCACGTAGCGATCTCCTTACAAGCTCGAAGACCGATGGCTAGCTTCCTTGGCATGCTCCAGCTTGTTCATGTAGTATTCGCGTTTTTCTTCTTCTTGGTGAATGACCGGTTCATCTTTTCGACCGTGCACCCGCACGATCTTGGCAGGAACACCGACAACGGTCACATCACTTGGTACATCTGAGACGACGACAGCCCCTGCTCCTACTTTGGCTTTTGCTCCGATTTCCACCGGGCCGATGACTTGGGCATGGGCGGAGACCAAGGCTCCCTCACGAACCGTTGGATGGCGTTTGCCGACATCCTTTCCTGTTCCCCCAAGGGTCACCCCGTGGTAGAGCATAACGCCTTTTTCAACAATGGCTGTTTCCCCGATAACGAGGCCCGCTCCATGGTCGATAAAGACACCAGAAGCAATGGTCGCACCTGGATGGATCTCAATCTGGGTCCAAAAACGCCAGAATTGGCTGTGCATCCGCGCCAAGAGCTTAAAACCATGGTTCCACAAAAAGTGGGAAACACGGTGAGCTGCCAGTGCTTTGACGCCCGGATAGGTCAAAAGGACCTCCAGCGAGGTACGCGCTGCTGGGTCATTTTCTTTTACAATATTGATGGTTTCACGCCACCATCCCATACCGTGCTCCTCCTTTTCTAATGATTATTCTGAATCTTTTTGTGTAATGGTAAAGTCTTTTTTAGGTTTGTGGTCTTTATTGTGGTGACGAGGACGATCACCATGGCGAGGACCCTTTTCACCTTTTTCTTCTGTATGTTCAGGTTTTGGCGGACGTGGTAAGAGTGCCTTCATAGAAGCATCGACACGACCTTTTTCATCAATCTTGATAATCTTGACATCCACTTCATCGCCGATCGCTACCAAGTCTTCAACACGGTTGGTACGAGTCCAAGCCATTTCAGAAATGTGAACGAGGGCATCCGTCTTGTCAAAGAGGTTGACAAAGGCTCCGAATTTCTCGATCCGAACCACTTTGGCATGGTAGACTTCATCCACTTTGGCTTCACGCACCAAACCAGCAATGATTTCCTTAGCACGGTTAATGGCATCTTGGTCGCTCGAGTAGATAGATACGTTTCCTTCTTCGTCGATATCAATCTTAACGCCTGTTTCAGCGATGATCTTATCGATGGTTTCTCCACCCTTACCGATGACAATCTTGATCTTGTCGACATCAATCTTGATGGTATCAATTTTCGGAGCAGTTGGAGCCAATTCTGGACGAACTTCTGGAATGGTTGCTTCAATGACATCAAGGATTTCAAAACGAGCTTTCTTGGCTTGAGCAAGTGCTTCAGTCAAGATTTCTGCAGTGATCCCTTGGATCTTGATATCCATTTGAAGGGCTGTAATCCCGTCACGCGTACCAGCTACCTTGAAGTCCATGTCTCCAAAGTGGTCTTCCAAACCTTGGATATCTGTCAATACGGTGTAGTTGTTTCCATCTGAGATCAGACCCATGGCAATCCCAGCTACTGGCGCCTTGATTGGCACACCACCAGCCATCAGGGCAAGTGTTCCCGCGCAGATAGAGGCTTGAGATGAAGAACCATTTGATTCCAATACTTCTGCTACTAGACGGATGGCATATGGGAATTCTTCTAAGCTTGGCAATACTTGAGCAAGGGCACGCTCACCGAGAGCACCGTGACCAATTTCACGACGACCAGGCGCACCGTAACGCCCTGTTTCCCCTACAGAGTATTGTGGGAAGTTGTAGTGGTGCATAAAGCGTTTCTTGTACTCAGGATCCAAACCATCAATGATTTGCGTTTCACCCATTGGTGCCAAGGTCAAGACAGAAAGGGCTTGCGTTTGTCCACGTGTAAAGAGTCCAGAACCGTGTACGCGAGGAAGGTAGTCGACTTGTGCATCCAAAGGACGGATTTCATCGACCTTACGACCATCCGGACGAACCTTGTCTTCTGTGATTAAACGGCGCACTTCTGCGTGTTCCATTTGTTCCAAGATTTCAGCCACATCCCGCATGATGCGATCAAACTCTTCGTGGTCGGCATATTTTTCTTCGTAAACAGCTGTGACTTGGTCTTTGACTGCTTGAGTCGCAGCTTCACGCGCCAATTTTTCTTCAACTTGAACCGCTTTTTGAAGGTCACTGTTGTAGGCTGCGATGATTTCAGCCTGCAAGTCAGCATCTACATGAAGTAATTCAACTTCTGCTTTTTCTTTCCCAACTGCCGCAACGATTTCTTCTTGGAAGGCAATCAATTCTTTCACGGCTTCGTGCCCTTTGAGAAGAGCTTCCAACATGATTTCTTCTGACAATTCTTTGGCACCAGACTCTACCATGTTGATGGCGTGTTTCGTACCGGCTACTGTCAATTCAAGAAGAGAGCGCTCGGCTTGTTCTTGCGTTGGGTTGATGATGATTTCCCCATCGACATAACCCACTTGTACCCCAGCGATTGGTCCGTCAAACGGAATATCTGAGATAGAAAGAGCCAATGATGAACCAAACATGGCTGCCATTGGGGCAGATGCATTTTCATCGTAAGAAAGGACTGTGTTGATGACTTGCACTTCGTTACGGAAACCTTCCGCAAACATAGGACGGATTGGACGGTCAATCAAACGCGCTGTCAAGGTCGCATCAGTAGAAGGACGACCTTCCCGTTTCATAAAGCCACCAGGAAATTTCCCAGCCGCATACATTTTTTCTTCGTAGTTGACTTGAAGTGGGAAGAAATCCCCAGTTGCCATCTTCTTAGACATGACAGCTGCCGTCAAGACAGTTGACTCCCCATAACGCACGACAACAGAGCCATTTGCTTGCTTAGCAACCTGACCAGTCTCTACGATTAACTCACGACCCGCAAAAGTCGTTTGAAACACTTGTTTTGTCATTGTAATCCCCTTTGGATTGATAAAATTATACGACTTGCCTACAAAGATCAAGATATTTTGGACGGTTCGGCTTGCCGAACATTTCTGTAGAAAAATAGGAAGGTGACGCCGCACTCGATGAGTGCTAGGAAGCTTATCTTTTTTCCTAAGAAATGAGGCCAAAATTCAGTTCATCAGGATACAAAGGGCGTGAAGAATCCCGTATGAAAATAGGAGATTGACGCAGTGTGCCACGCACACTAGGAAATCTATCTTTTTCACTAGGGATTTAGCCCGTGTTCAACTATCAAGATACTAAGGCCGTCAAAAGCAAAGTAAAAATAGGAAACTGACGCAGTCTTCGATGAAGACAAGACAGTTTATCTTTTTTACACGGCTTTTCGGCCGGGTTCAATTCTCAAGATACTAAGCCGTTAAGCAACTCAAAGGAAAATAGGAAATCGAACGACGGAGCGAACGCTCCTAGGTAGATTTATCTTTTTCCACAGAGTTGTAGGCGGGTTCAATTACGCATGATAGCATTCTATTGACGCAGCCCATCTATTTGTTATATCCTCATCTTTGTATCCAAGCACGTATACCTTTTATTTTAACATATTCAAGCCCAAAAGAAAAAGGCTTTGAGGGCCTTTTTCTGTGAATCTTCAGCAAGTTCTATATAAAAATTTTAGAGCTAGATATAGCTTTTGATTATTTTAACGATTTCACGAATTCAGTGCTGTCGACATAAAAGCGTGTTTTATGGGTTCCACCCTTGTAGTTCTTGTTGTTACGTTTCAAGACAAAACGTCTGTATGGATCGGAAGTACCTTGGATAGTTGTTGTCACTTCAACTGAATCTTCATTGACTACCCATTCATCCGGCGAAGGAATCTCCATCGGTGGCATCGCTCCGCCACGACCACCAGGTACAATTTCGTAGAAGGCCTTGTCTTTTGTCGAATAGATCCAGCCATTTTTCTTTTCATTTGTTAGTTGGATCAGCTGGTCTTGTGAAAGACTGCGGATAGAGTCCGATGTCTCTTCTGCATTCAATTTATCAATGACATCTTGCAGATTATAGGTCCCAGGCGTGTAGGTATTGTAGTAATCAATGAACATGTCTTGTGGGTAACCATCAACCGCACCGTGATCATTGTTCAACTCCAGCAAGCGAGTCGGTTGTACCTGAAGCGAATAGGTCAAAGACGCACTGTTTTCAATGATCGAATAGATGTCCGCTTGGTCTGCTTTTGACAAGGTCCCAATGGCTTCTTTGTCCTTTTCATCTGACTTTTCTTCTTGCGACTGCTCTTTTTCTTGGGTCTCACCAGAGGACTTCTTGATGGATGAAGTTCCTACTGGAGCATGCTTACGCTCGTAGCGTTTCGGAGCACAGGCTACTAAAGATAGAACAGACACACCCGCCAGTAGTGAAATCATCAATTTTCTCATAGTACCACTCCTTTAGTCCACACGGTAGAAGAAGTCGCTTGCTTCCCACCCTGCTGATTGACCTGTCCAAATACGGTCTTTTCCAATATCAGAAGGATCTGCTATTTGTTCAACGTATACAGGTAGGGAAGTTCCTGCTGGAATGAATCTTATAATTGCACCACCCACCTTATACTTAGGATTACTGAATCCTCCACTAAGGTGATTATCTGTTTGTTGAATTCGATTGACCAGCATATTTTCACCATTCAGGAAAACCTGATCTGGCGATCCAGCACCATCAAACACTAGCGTCCAACCTTTCCCATTTCTCCAGGTTCCTGCAATACTTGAAAAATCACCGTTCTGAATTTCTTGAATGTTCATTTTGTTGCTTGTCTTACTTGAGCTTTCTGATTTAGAACCATTCACGCGCGTTGTATAGTCAAGGGCGATCCAGCCTTGCCCAGATTCCAATTTGCCCCAAGTATGACCTTCCGCTTCTACAGTTTCCGTAATGGTGTGGGTTCCTTTTGCGATCATTCCTGCAGATGGAGCTGAGGTTGAGGGCTCTTTTCGAATACGGAGATCCGACACACTGACTTGCACTTGGAAGCTTTCCGATTTTTTCTCTTCTGCTTTCGCTGTTGATTTGGAATCCCCTGAACCTTCAAAAGTTTTCCAGTCCAGCTTACTGAGATCTAACTTCTTGGCTGACATCCCAAGAGCTTGTTCTGCTGTTTGGTCCCCACCAATTTGAATGGCTACTTTCTTTTCTTCCTTGGCCTCTCCTTTTCCTAGTGAATAAAGGGTCAAATCCTGGTCCGGATTCACAGATTGCCAAGTAGCATAGACGATTTGCCCATTGTCAAAAACATCTAAACTAGAGCGATAGCCACCCACCGCAGCTGTATAAGCTGTATGGAGCAATTCAGCTTTTTGACCCTTGAGGTAATAGATAGCAGAAACATACTGTTTGTTTCCAGTGTATTGATTGGACACCAAGAGCTCATCCACACCATCTTTGTTCAAGTCTGTAAAAGCGTATTGGAAGGTTACCGGAGTTCCTAAGCGCTCCAAAGCATCTAGATAGATGCTTTCTTCTGAGCCAGATTTTATCTTACCTAATTCCGCAAACAGGCCTGACTTATCGCCATTTTTAAGAGCTGTATCATACTTAGCATACCGCTCCAAAACCTCTTGATAATACTTTTGACCCGTATCCTTCTTTTCTTTTTTAACCGATGATGACGTTGCTGTCTTTGGTTTACTTTGGCGTTCATAGCGTTTGGGCGTACAAGCCACCAGAGCTAGAACGGACGCACCCGCCAGTAGTGAAATCATAACCTTTTTCATAAAAACCTCCTCATTTCTATCCTAGTATATCAAAAATGGTCAATTTTTCCAGCTCTTTCAAGATTTTCAAACAAGCATTTTCCCCTCTCCCTCTATGTTTCTGTCCTATTTTCTGCTATACTTAAGGAAGAATACCGATCAAAAGGAGAACATTATGGAATTAAAAAAACGTTCTGAATTTCCTGAGAACGAACTCTGGGACCTCACAGCCCTCTACCAAGACCAGGAAGACTTCTTGCGTGCCATTGAAAAAACACGTGAAGAAATCAATGAATTTGTCCGTAACTACAAGGGTAACCTCCACACCTTTGAAGACTTCGAAGCTGCCTTTGCCATCTTTGAACAGATTCAGATTCAACTCAGCCACATTGGCAACTATAGCTTTATGCCCCAAACGACTGACTTTGGCGACGAAGCTTTCGCAGAGATTGCCCAAGCAGGGATGGATTTCGAAACTTGGGCCAGCGTCGAACTTTCCTTCTTTGATGATGCTTTGGTCGAAGCAGATGAAGATGTCCTCGAACGCCTGGGACAACTTCCTCATCTCACTTTTGCCATTCGCCAAGCCAAAATCAAGAAAGCTCACTACTTGGGAGCTGATGTGGAAAAGACCTTGACCAACCTGGGTGAAGTCTTCTACGGACCACAAGACATCTATACCAAGATGCGGGCAGGCGACTTTGAAATGGCTGATTTCGAAGTGGATGGAAAAGTCTACAAGAATAGCTTTGTTACCTATGAAAACTTCTACCAAAATCATGAGAATGCGGAAATCCGTGAAAAAGCCTTTCGTTCTTTCTCAGAAGGTCTCCGCAAGCACCAAAACACGGCTGCTGCTACCTATCTAGCCCAAGTCAAATCAGAAAAACTGATTGCAGATATGCGGGGCTACGACTCTGTCTTTGACTATCTTTTAGCTGAGCAGGAAGTGGATCGTGCCATGTTTGACCGTCAGATTGACCTGATCATGAAGGACTTCGCTCCGGTCGCTCAAAAGTTCCTCAAACACGTGGCCAAGGTCAACGGCCTTGAAAAAATGACCTTTGCTGATTGGAAGTTGGATTTGGACAGCGCACTCAACCCAGATGTCACCATTGATGACGCTTATGATTTGGTCATGAAATCTGTGGCACCTCTTGGGGAAGAATACTCCCGCGAAATTGCCCGCTACCAAACCGAACGCTGGGTTGATTTCGCAGCCAATGAAGGTAAGGATTCTGGTGGTTATGCGGCCGATCCATACCGCGTCCATCCTTATGTCCTGATGAGTTGGACAGGACGGATGAGCGATGTTTATACCCTGATCCACGAAATTGGACACTCTGGTCAATTTATCTTCTCAGACAACAACCAAAGCTACTTCAACGCCCACATGTCGACCTACTATGTGGAAGCTCCTTCTACCTTTAACGAGCTCCTCCTCAGCGACTATTTGGAACACCAGTTTGACGACCCTCGTCAAAAACGCTTTGCCTTGGCTCACCGTTTGACAGACACCTACTTCCACAACTTCATCACCCACTTGTTGGAAGCAGCCTTCCAACGCAAGGTCTACACCCTGATTGAAGAAGGTGGAACCTTCGGCGCTAGCAAACTCAATAGCATCATGAAGGAAGTCTTGACAGAGTTCTGGGGAGATGCCGTTGAAATCGATGACGATGCAGCCTTGACCTGGATGCGCCAAAGCCACTACTACATGGGGCTTTACAGCTATACCTACTCAGCTGGCTTGGTTATCTCAACAGCGGGATACTTGCATTTGAAAAACTCCGAAAACGGAGCTAAAGATTGGCTAGACCTCCTTAAATCAGGTGGCAGCAAGACCCCACTTGAGTCAGCTATGATTATCGGAGCAGATATCTCGACTGACAAACCACTCCGCGATACCATCCAATTCCTTTCAGACACTGTCGATCAAATTATTGCTTACAGTGCAGAATTGGGAGAATAAGATTCAAAAAAAGCTAAAGAAGGTTCATTCCTCTTTAGCTTTTTTGCTTTTTAACTCAACTCTGCCACAATGGCCTTAATTTGTGCTGCGGTATGCACTCCTGCTACTTGTTTAACAACCTGCCCATCTTTTTTAAAGAGCAAGGTTGGAATGGACATAATGCCGAAAGCACGCGCTGTTTCTGGATTTTCATCCACATCCATTTTTAGGATTTTTAACTCATCTTCCGAAAGTTCTTCCGATAATTTTTCTAAAATAGGAGCTTGCATGCGACATGGACCACACCAGGTTGCCCAAAAGTCTACCAAGACCAAGCCTTCTTTTGTTTCTGCTTCAAATGTTGCGTCTGTAATTGCTTTTGCCATTTTCTTTCTCCTTTAGTTTTGGTACTGCGTCAAATCTTGCTTCATCAAATAGAAGAAGACATCTCCGTAAGTCCCTTGGTAATCCAATTCATGCCCATTATAGGTCAGTTTCACAACAGGATAAAAATCTGCTACCCCAATCAAGCAAGCTTGTTGGGAGCGTTCAAACTCATCGTAGGAATCAAAATGCATGACTCTTTCTTGTTTTGCACCATCTAGATATGTAATATCAATCATATCGATAACCTCTATTTCTTAAGATGTGTCTATTGTAACTCTGTCAATTACATCTGTCAAATAAAACGACTTACTCAGAATCATGAATCTTGTCCGAAAAAAGATAACAAAAAAGCCCTCTGAATCCAGAGAGCTGTTTTGAGCTCGGGCTAAAATCTTGGTGAAAACAAAAAATCTCCCCGAAGGGAGATAGATCTGGTCTATTTTACCTTACGATGCTAGGAACCGTAGCCGAAGATTATACTCGAGTATATCGAGGCAAGGTGACAACGCAGCGTAAGTGGAAAATAGAGCAGATTAACGACGAAGTCCAAGAGAGTTGATCAACTCACGGTAACGGTTAACGTCGTTTGTACGAAGGTAAGCCAACAAGTTACGACGGCGACCGATTTTCTTCATCAAACCACGGTAAGTAGCGTGGTCTTTTTTGTGTTGTTTGATGTGTTCGTTCAAGTGGTTGATTTCCCAAGTAAGGACAGCAACTTGTACTTCTACTGAACCAGTGTCACCTTCGTGACGTGCGTATTGTGCAATGATTTCATTTTTTTTCTCTTTTGAGATTGCCATGATAAGCTCCTTTTCTTTATGCTCTATCCGAGTGGCAGGTTTGGCATATCCTGCTACCAAGAAAGAGTTAGTTGTCTATTCGACCTTCTTATTCTATCAAGATTTCATCTTTCTGTCAAACACTTATGTTTCCTTTGAGAGGAGCTTTTCACTTTTCTAAAAAGAACCTTGGGAATTTGGACAGTTTGATGGATCATTCTTCAAGCAACTTATTCAAAAAGACAAATATCTTTTGGGATATTTGCCTTTTATCGGTATGAAGCTTATTTCTCTTTCCGTTTACCACGCAAGAGCAAAGCCAAAGCAAAAATTGCTAAGAGTGCACCGAGTATGGTCAACCCGTAAGCAACAACTTCACCAGTTGATGGAAGAATTTTTTTCTTTCCTTCTTTTGGTGTGGTTGGAGTTTCTGGTTTTTCCGGTGTGCTTGGCGGCGTTGTTGGTGGTGTCGTCGGTGGCGTTGTAGGAGGTGTTGTTGGCGGTGTCGTTGGTGGGGTTGTAGGCGGTGTCGTTGGCGGTGTCGTTGGTGGGGTTGTAGGCGGTGTCGTTGGCGGTGTGCTTGGTGGTGTGGTAGGAGGTGTTGTTGGTGGCGTATGACGGTTGGTTACCGTGAAACCATCAATGTTGCTTGTATAACCTGCTACTGGATCCTCTGTAATCGTGTAGGCAATCTTCTTACCTTCCTTGTATACGGGTAGATCCGTGAAGCTTGCCTGCCAATTATCAGTAGCTGTGATTTCTTTTACAGCTACTTCTTGACCATCCGCAAGGAGACGAACTGTGATTTTTTCAGGACGAAGATCATCTTTATTGTCTGCATCATCCCAGATCTTCTTGACCGCTACTTCTGTTACTTCTGGTGTGCGGCTATTGGTGATCACTACATTTCCCTTGTTACTGTCATCGACCGTACTAGTATAGCCTTTGACTGTCCCAACTTCTTTCACTTGGTACTGAATCTCTTTGCCTTTCGCTTTTAGAGGCAAATTGCTAAAGGTATGAGTCCAGTTATTTTTAGCAGAAAGTTCCACTTCTTTTCCTTGAGCTTTGCCGTCTGCATAAAGCTGTACCTTAATGGTGTTTGGACGTTTTCCATCTTGGTCATTGTTGTCTTCCCAACGTTTTGTAACAGTGACGCTGGTTTTACCTGGCTTGTAGCTATTGGTAATAGTTGTTCCATCAATCGCAGCAGAGTAATTGGCTACTGTGTCTTCTGTGACTGTGTAGAGAATTTGTTTACCGTGATTGTATTTTGGAAGATTGGTAAAGACTGTCTTCCAATCAGTCGCTGCACTTAGCTCTTGGCTAGCTACTTCTGTACCATCTGCAAGGAGACGAACTGTGACCTTGTCAGGACGAACACCATCTTGATTATCATTATCTTTCCAGATCTTCGTTACTGGAATTTCAACAACTTCTGGTGTACGAGTGTTGGTAATATTGGTTCCTTCGATAGTTGTTTCATAGCCTTCAACAGGTTCTTCTGAAACAGTGTAGGCAATGACATTACCAGCATCATCGACCACATCGAGATTATCAAACTGATAAGCCCAAGTTCCTGCAGCATCTGGTTTCACTTCTTTAGAAGCAACTTTAACTCCATTTGCTAGGAGGTTGACTGTGATTTTTGATGGACGCTTGCCATCTTGGTTATCATTATCATTCCATGTCTTTTGACCAGCAACGCTTGTTTTTTCTTTTTGGTTTACGACATCACGAGAAATCGCGAGGTCATTTCCAAAATCGTCCTTGCTGATCTTGATAGGTTTTTCAGAGAGAACATAACCTGTTGGAGCCTTGATCTCTTGAACTGTATAAGCCTGTTTGATCAAGCCCGTAATGGTGCCAACACCATTCTCATCTGTCGTAATGGTTCCAACTTGCTCACCTGTATCATCTGCTGTCACAGCAAAAACAGCACCTGCAAGAGCCTGACCATTTTCACCTTTTTTATGAATCGTAAAGGAGTATTTCTCACCATTGAAGTCTCCATCAAGGAATTGATACAGAATATCTGCAACCTTATTTTGCTCCTTGATTTCTGTAGCTGTCATCTTCGCATTGTTTTTGTAGGAAGTATTGATGGCTGGGACCTTGTCCAAATAAACATCATAGCGAATCGTCATTCCTTGTTCTGGAGCTAGATCCCCGATGTGAACCGTTAGAGATTGACCATCGGCACTGACAACAGGGGAATAATTCTTGGTGACATTGGTGGTATCTCGTAAATGATAGGCACCATCTTCGTTATCGATCTGCCAAGTTCCAGTATGGATATTGACAGAATCTGCTTTGATTTTTCCATCTGTAAAGGCCAATTGGTCCTTAATATCAATATTATGAAGAGCTGTGTGACCTTGATTGATGTTCAAGGTATAGGTCAATTTTAATTTATTATCTGAGTTGGTCCAACCCCATTTGCTAAAGACTTCTGGAGTAGGAGGATTTTCACCCGGGTTCACCCCTTTGTAATCGATATTCCCACCTGAAATCACTTTCTTATCGATCGTGAGAGTAAAATCAAGTGTCTTTTGCCCTTTGACGACTTGGTGGTCTACACGCGCAAAGAAACGCAGTTTCCCTGTCACATTGGCCATTCTTTCAGGATAATCCGTATAGGTTACAGTGATGACTTTTCTTTGATCATCTACCGTTGCTGTCGCAACTTTTTGACCACTTGGATCCAGCAGGTCAATGGTATCCGTTTCAAAGACCTTAAAGTCATCTCCAAGTTGGATAACGGTCTGATCTCCCTTTTTTACACGTCCATTTGGCAACACAAAGTTTGCTTCAACTTGAAAACTTTCCCAAACACCGAGTGGATCTGTAATGGCCCCACCAGTTGATTTCGAGATGTTTACAGATGTCACAACATCATTGATCGTATCTGCATGGACTTTAGCCGGACTATTGGGTTTGGCAAATCCTAAAGCCGCTACCAAAAATAGGGCAACTGCTATCACAACAGAATAAAGCCTCTTTTTCATAAACGATTTTTCTCCTTTTTCTACGTTTACTAGATAAGGTATGTGAGTCGAAAAATTATCACTACATATTGTGATTTTATGCACAACCCATCTTTTTTCATTATAATCGATTTACTTTGAGAAGACAAGCTATTATATATGCTTTTTGTATTTTAAGTACATTTTTTTGATACAAAGAAAAATAGAGAGTGAGACAGAAATCGGTCATTCGTTAGAATTCGATTTCGTCGTCCCACCTCCGCACAGTTGAGTAGGGCTATAAAAGCTGATGAAATCAGCGTAGTAGAGGCCACTCAACCACTGCGTCTTGCTCGACAATCCAAAGACAATTGAGAGGCTAGGACTTTTGTCCCAGCCTCTTGGTTTTTTGCTTATAAGGGAACTCCGAACACCTCTAGGGACTTGAGTTCAGAAGATTGGAGTCTCCGCCATTCTCCCAATTGAAGAGAGGGATCTAGTGTTAGAGGACCCATAGAAATTCGCTCTAAATCCACTACTTCCTTGCCACAGGCAGCGACCATGCGCTTGACCTGATGGAATTTTCCTTCTGCAATTTCAATTTCGACATAGGAACTGGCGCTTGTCTCATCCACCTCTAAGATCTGCAATCTCGCAGGCAAAGTCGTGAAATCTTTGAGGGCAATGCCTGCTTCAAAACGGGCCACATCTGCCTCATCCATGATCCCAGCCACCTGGGCACGGTAGACCTTCGACACATGCTTCTTCGGCGACAGCATGGCATGGGCGAGCTTACCATTATTGGTCAAAAGGAGCAAGCCATGGGTATCGATATCTAGGCGCCCGACAGGAAAGACTTCCTTGTGACGGGCTGTCTCATCCAATAGATCCAAGACAGTTTGGTGATGATCATCCTCAGTCGCTGATATGACTCCAGCTGGTTTATTAAGCAGATAGTACACAAAGGTTTCATGGACCAGATTTTCCCCCATAAAGGTCACCTGATCCTTGTCTGGATCAATCTGTAGCTTCCCTGCTGTCTCTTTTTTTCCATTCACTGCGATTTTATTTTGCTTGAGAAGCTGCTTGACCTCGGTCCTACTCCCCACGCCACAATCCACTAAAAATTTATCTAGACGCATGATTACTTCCCGCTCTTTCGCACAATCCAAAGGCCAAAAAAGGAAATCAGGATCATGAGGATACCAGAAAATCCAAAAATAAAGGCAGGAGTTGAGGAGACAGTTCCTAAGAGGCTGAGAACAAAGGTCGTTGCGATCGAACCTGCACTACACCCCAACACCGCAATGGATGTTGCCTGACTTAATACTCCAGCTGGCATCTGATCAGATAAGACATTATAAACAGTTGTAAGAGCTACACTGTAGGCGAAGCCTGCAAGGATGGTCACAATGGCGAGCATCCAGAGATTGGTAGAAACCCCGATCAACATTTGGGTCAAGCCATAGGCCACTCCCGAAACTACCAACAAGCGATCGCGGAAGAGCTGGGTTAATGGGGAGAAGGCTAATCCTGCCAAGATCCCAACAAATTGCATGGCTGCTAATATAACCCCAGCAGTTTGGGCAGTGCCATGTCCAATTTGTTCTACCACACTTGGAATCCGAACGGTGATCATGACATTGGACAAGACGATAGCTGCCGCAACGACCGCTAAGCCGAGCGTAGTCCGCCATTGACTAGCTGTCATTTGATCATTCCGATGTTTCTCCTCTGCATCCACTGTTTTCGAACCATAAGGGACAAATAAGAGATACAAGAGCAAGATAGGAATACTGATTCCATAGACGAGAAAGGCAGCCTGCCAGCCAAAGCGGATCAAAAGGCTAACCCCAAAGGTCAGAACTGCTGTCCCGACAACTTCTGCAGAGCCACGAATGCCAAGTGTTTGGACACGTTCTTTTCCTTTATAGCGCTCACTGATAATGGCAATGGCAGAAACATTGAGTAAGCCAACCGCCATCCCGAAAATAATCCGAGACAAAAAGACAACCGGATAAGCTGGACTGATTAAGGGAATAAAGCCACATAGAGCGTAAGCGACTAGGCCTATCACAATCATCTGACGCTCTGAAAATAGTCGCCCAATCCATTTATTGAAAATGAGTGAAACCATGATCCCTGCAGAAGGAAGCGAGACCAAGAGCTCAATCATGCTGTGAGGAATTTCCTTGTAATAGGCAAACATGGCCGACTGCGCACTCGAAATCGAAAACGAGGTCGTCAAAATAAATGAAAGCGCGAGAATACTCACTTTCTCCATGATTCTTTTCATTATTTTTTCCTTTAAACTAATCTTTTTTTCACACTCCTCCTATAATAACACGAGCTAGTGACAGGACGCAATAGATTGAATTAAAAAAACGAAATGATTTCTCCATCATTTCGTTCGTGCTAGTAATTGTGAGGCGAAGACTCCTGTTAGGAGCATCAAAGCACCAATCCAGACAAAGAGCAGATGATTGGAAGGAGCTAGTGGCGTCACCAACTGGATGAAGAAAGAAGAGACGGCTGATCCGAGATTGCAGCCAATCAAGACAAGCGAGGTCGCAAGATTCAGGAGATTAGTCGGAATTTTTTCAGATAAGTGATAGAAGATACTGGTGACCCCCGTACTGTAGGTAAATCCTGCCAAGAGGGTTCCTAGAACCAGGCTCCACAGCTGTCCAGACAAGCCAATCAAGGCTAAAGCTAGACCGAAACCAAAGCACATGATCATGAGCAAGTTCTTTTTGAAAACATGTGTCAAACTAGCAAATCCCACTCCCGCTACAATCCCTGTCAATTGCATCAGACTTAGGACTGTTCCAGCTGTTGTCGCCGTTCCCATACGAGCGTCAACAATGATATCCGGCACGCGCAGGCTAATGATAGAATTGAAACAAATGATGATACCAGCAATCACGGCTAGCATCAGACTAAAACGCCATTGAGGGGAGCGAAGGCGTGCGGAACCTTTCTTTTTCTCCTTCAAGCTAGCCTGTTTTTTCCCCTTAGGATAGGGGACAAAAAGGATATAGAGGAGTAAAATCAAGTAACCACCTCCATATACGGCAAAGATCGCTGGCCAGCCTAGGGGTAAGAGTTGTCCAACAATAAAAGTCAAGATGGCAGAGCCCACCACTTCAGCAGACCCCCGATAGCCCAGCATCCGAGTCTTGTCATTGCCTGAGTACCGTTCACTGATAATCGAAATAGCCTTGGCATTGATCATTCCTGTCCCCAAACCAAAGAGAATACGACTCAGAAAGATGAGAGGATAGTCCTGCACGACCAAAGGCACAAGGCCGCTAGTTGAAAAGAGCAAGAGCCCTGCGACAATCATCTGGCGCTCACTCATCCACCGCTCGATCAGGCTATTTAAAAAGAGCATGACCACAACCGCAAAGGCCGGCAGGGAAACCAAGAGTTCCACCTGGCCTGCTGAATATCCGAATTGGCTAAAATAGGCCTTCATAGCTGGCAAACCGGCTGTAATTGAAAAAGATGAGATCAGCATGAGCGACAAGCTCAAGAGACTGATTCTTTCCATTGTTTTTTTCATTTTTTTATTTCCTACACTTTACTGGTAACATTTGACTTTACTATTTTTTTAGAAAAGATTCAAACTAGTATTTTCAATAGAATCCTAGTATAATCAATTTAGAAAGAGAAAAATAGGACATTTGTCCTATTTTAGGAGATTGAGATGAAAAAAATTTCCCCATCTACGAAACTCATGGAGATCATCACTGATTACCAATTGGATCAGATCTTTCCAGGTGACTGTCTTAGTCAGCTGGACCTCGTTCTCTATCAGGCTGGAGAGTATATCTGCCGCCAGGGTTCTGACCAAGATGTCATTCCTTATTTTCTCAAAGGTCGGCTCAAGATCGTCCACAGTCTTGAAAATGGTAGCGACACCATCCTTGAAATCCAAGAAAAACCTGGACTGTTAGGAGAGATTGAGCTCCTGCTCGATCGGGTCTGTATCACATCGGTCATTACAGACCAAGACTCACTAGTCGTCCAGCTCTCTGCTCGGCATTTCAAGGACCGCCTCCTGCTGGATCCCACCTTTTTGCGCTCTACGGCCAAGACCTTGGCTGAGAAATTGCACCAGATCAACTATTTGGCTCCTGCTAACTTTCATTATTCGGTCAAGGAGCGCCTCGCTACACATTTTTTGGAACATGGTGATGAAAACGGGATCCTCAAGCCCAAGATGAATCAACTGGCCCTGCGTTTTGGGATCAGCTACCGCCACCTTAGCCGCGTGATCAAGCAGATGATTGACGAGGGGTTGATCCAAAGAGAAGGGCGGGTCTATACGATTTTAGACCAAAAAAGAATGGGCGACTTGTCCATCAAACACACGGAAACAACTGACAGAAAACTTTAATTTCACGTTCTTTTGTGTTATCATGGAAGGTAGAAAGAAAGTGAGAGTAAGACAATGAAAGCAATTGAAAAAGTTACAAGAGCATCCCATTTGATTGATATGGATGACATCATCCGCGAAGGAAATCCAACACTTCGAGCTGTTGCGGAAGATGTGACCTTCCCTTTGTCTGATCAGGAAATTATCCTGGGTGAAAAAATGATGCAATTCTTGCACCATTCTCAAGACCCTGTTATGGCTGAAAAACTTGGCCTCCGTGGAGGAGTGGGACTCGCTGCTCCTCAGCTGGACATCTCGAAACGCATTATCGCTGTTTTGGTGCCCAATCCAGAAGATGCCGATGGCAACCCACCAAAAGAAGCCTATAGCCTTCAAGAAGTCATGTACAATCCAAAGGTTGTTGCCCATTCTGTGCAAGATGCGGCACTTGGAGATGGGGAAGGCTGTCTCTCTGTAGACCGCAACGTCCCAGGCTATGTGGTTCGACATGCCCGCGTGACGGTTGAGTATTTCACAAAAGATGGGGAAAAGAAACGCATCAAACTCAAAGGCTACAACTCCATCGTCGTTCAACATGAAATCGACCACACCAACGGCATCATGTTCTATGACCGCATCAACCCAAACAACCCATTTGAAATCAAAGAAGGCCTTTTGATATTAGAATAGCGTAACCGACAAAAATACCTAACTGAGAAAACTCTCGGTTAGGTATTTTTTTGTTATTTTTTGCCTTGCTTTTTATTCGAAAACTTACGCATGATGGTACGCGCTATGCTAATGAAGAAGTCCAAGACGATTCCTAGGGTAATCATTCTGACAAACCACACTAATAAAATTGGTCGTCTTACCTTTGCATCAGCATATCCTAAATGATCAAGTGCTACAATTATCAATAGATAGCTCACTATTTCTAACGGAATACGAAGTTTAGCTTTTTTCAGACTGAAGCCTTTCAACCAATTCCATAGTAAATCCCACAACGTCGGATTATTCTCAGGTTCATCCTCCCAGTATTCCTTGCTTTTTGTTTTCAAATACAAAAGGTAGCCCACTTCTGTCAGCAACTGAGTAAAGGCGTAACTGAATAGTATGCTTACGGATACTCCTAGCACCACTCCATAATAGCCAGTAAGGGCCGCTCCTATCATGGAGCAGACGAAGATGATCGTTAGGGCATTGCTACTGTAACTACTTGATTTTGCGAAATAATTTCCCAAGGTTCTAGTTGGTGAAAAGCCAATCTTTAACTGCTTCTTAAGCCAAAAATAATGATAAATAAAGCCCAATAAGGTACAAATCACAAGAAAAGGAATGACGATGAAGCCATATTTTGGGAAACCTACCTCAAATTCTTTATTTGCCAGAGCAGAAACAATGATGAGCAAGCCCATGACTTGGAGCGATAAAAACATTCCTGCATAGGTGAATAAGAGTAGAGTCGTTGACAACACTTGTCTTCTATATATAAATGCCCCCATTAACGACAAGAAAAATGCAATGATATGGTAAAGACAATAGATGACAAGGATATCAAAAAACCAATGACTAAATGGTTTTATACCTTTCGATACATCATACGAATAAAAACAAAGGATTTCAAATGCGAACAGTAATACGCCTGTCCACGAATTGATCATCATAGCCGCTGAAGCGCGTGTATTGGCTAAACTTTTAAAGTAGACTTTGTTCGCCTGCTCAATATCGACTTTCTTTTCGTTTTTCATGACATGCTCCTTTCTAAAAAATTGTTTTAAGGTCCAAAAGCAGATGGACGCTGCTCTTACTTCTGAATTTCACTTGACTGGATCTACTTGACTTTAGCTTTGAAAGAGATAATTGGGGAATAAAAAATTAAATTCCCAGAGATAAAAAACAGAAATGATGAGATTAATAGACCAAAATGTATTATAAAATTGGGCTCAAAGTTTATTAAAATTGCATAACATACTGCAATGAACATGACTATAAGAAAAGTTACATATATTAAAAGTAATAGTATGTTTTTTATATATTCAGGAAAGCAATACACTTTTCGAGGTGTTTTATCTGCCACAATTTCCTGCATCCCTTCCCCTCTACCCATCCAAATCCGAAGTCCCACTACAAAAATTAAAATCAACATCATCAAGGATAGATTAAGCAAGTGAGAGGTAAAATTGAGGTATTTTTCTATTGGAAACGCCCTTGCCAATAGCATGGAGGTTACACCTAGACCAAGGGATGTCTTCCCAATTTTGTTATTCACTAAACTCTGACGCTTCTTGTCTCGTTCAAATACTTTTGGAGCTATGGTTTCTACTTCATCCTCGGTAAGTTGATAGGCTTTATGAGGGATAAAATAAACAAACCACGGAAGAAAATAGGTAATGATAATCGGCCGATCGACTTCCATCAAATACCACTCTCCATCAACTTTTAATAAATGGTAACGAAAGTTCATTTTGGGCAACCGTTCGATTTTTGCTGGTTTAAACATAGATTGATCTTTCTTGATAGTTATAATTTTCAGCAGAGAAACAAGTCCTTACTGAATATTATTTTTCCTATTTTTTTATTTTTACCTTATAATCCTCGCCTGGAGCATATAAGCCTAAAATAGCTGATGCTAAATACATAAATGAAGTAATAAATAGGACCATATGAACAATTAAATTTGGTTTAATTTTACTCAAAACTGAGTAAATCATTGCACTTGACAAAAACAAAGGAACTATCAACAATAAAAGATTTCTTAGTACTATCCTAAATTTTACGGGGCGACAATAGATTCTATTAGCTTTTTGAGAAGCTATCATTACCGTCTCTATTTTCCTAGTACTCAGCCAAATACGAAGTCCAATAACAATACATAGAACAAGGATCATTAGCACTAGATTAAGTAGATGGGAGCTAAAATATAAATAATCCTCTATTGGAAAAGCTCTGCCTAGTAAAACTGCTAAGGAACCAGCACCAAGAGCTGAAATCCCTGCTTTAGTCTGACTTGAAAGTATGTTCTTATCTCTTTCAAGCACTTTTGGAGCTATTGTTTGTACTTCATCCTCTGTCAGCTGATAGGCTTTATGAGGGACAAAATAGGTAAACCATGGGAGAAAATAACTTGTCATAATTGGCCGATCGACTTCCATTAAATACCACTCATTCTCTACTTTTAACAAACGATAGCGAAAATTCATTTTCGGCAAATACTCGAGTTTTACTGGTTTAAACATAGATTGATCTTACTTTCTATACTGTTTCATTCTTAGACGGAGAAACTAAACTAACTTTTCACCAGTCTACCACAGCCATAATTATCTTATTTAATCATAACAGAACATACCTTCCATCATACCTGATTTTACTTTGATGATCAAGTTTTGACTAAAAAAGAGGTTGGAAGATTTCCAACCACTCTATCTGTTTTAGCAAGTTAAACCTAGCTTCCTCTTTCCCAGAAGATGGCTAATAAAATCATGGCACCGAGAATCGATGGGATAATTGCTGTACCGTTTAGGCTTGGTCCCCAAGCACCAAAGAGTAATTGTCCTAAAAAGGCACCAATCCAGCCCAGGAACATTTTCCCAAAACATCCCATGCGTTCGCCACGATTGGTGATAGCTCCAGCTAGAAGTCCGATCAAAAGACCGACAAACATACTTCCAATCATAGTTTCTCCTTAAATTGCCCAATCTCCATTACGGAAGAGTGGTACGCGTGTTCCATCCTCACGGATACCGTCGATATCCATTTGGCTTGAGCCGATCATGAAGTCGACGTGGACGTCTGATCGGTTGAGGCCGGCTGCTTCGAGTTCTTCTTCTGTGAACTCTGCACCACCTTCTACACTAGTTGCATAGGCTGCTCCGATGGCCAAGTGGTTAGAGGCATTTTCATCAAAGAGGGTGTTAAAGAAGGTAATGCCTGATTGGGAAATTGGACTTGGATCTGGTACGAGGGCACATTCACCCAAGGCACGCGCTCCCTTGTTTTTGAAGACCAAATCTTTCATAACTTGATCGCCTTTTTCTGCTGTGATATCTACGATTTCTCCACTTTCAAAGGTCACTTTGATGCCTTCGATGATGTTTCCATTGTAGCTAAGCGGTTTTGTAGACGTTACATAGCCTTCTGCGCGACGGAAGTCAGGAGCTGTGAAGACCTCTTCTGTCGGCATGTTTGGCAAGAAGCTTTCACCTTGGGCATTGATGGCTCCGGCAGATTCCCAGACGTGGTTTTTCGGCAAGCCAAGAGTCAAATCTGTACCAGGCGCTGTGTAATGAAGGGCTGAGAATTGTTCCTTATTCAGTGTATCTGCCTTGCTCTTGAGAATAGCAGCATGCTCTTCCCAAGCCTTGACTGGATCTTCCTCATAGACTCGGCAAGTCTTGAAGATTTGATCCCACAGGAGATCCACTGCTTCTTCATCGCTCGCCGCATTTGGGAAGACCTTTTTCGCCCATTCTAAACCTGCTGCTGCAGCCACGGTCCAGCTGACCTTGTTAGATTGAGTAGCGATGCGCATTGGTTTCATGGCTATACCCAAGGCCTTGGCAGAGGCAGAAAGCTTCTCTGCATCAACACCATTTAAGGCACCTGGATCAGACGAGCGCACACCCAAACGACTAGCCTTGTGGTCTAAGAGGTAGTTCATTTCCGCGATCTTATAGTCTGGCACATTGTCCAAACGATCCATCGGTGCATGGAGGAATTTTTCCCGGGTAGTAAAATCATCTGCCCATTGGACAATCACTTCGTGCGCCCCCAATGCATAGGCTTCCTTCACAATCAAGTGGGCCAATTCTCTTTGTTCCACATCAATGTTCAAGACCAAGGTATGACCAGGTTGCACGTTGATACCGTTCGCCACCAACAATTTGGCATATTTTTCAAGGTTCTCTTTAAAATTTGGTAAAACCATTTTTTTCTCCTTCATAAGTGTATGATCTCCTCCTAGTATACCATAAGTTCATGCAAAAAGAGAGCGGGACAGAAATCGGTAATTCGTTAGAATTCGATTTCGTCGTCCCACCTCCGCACAGTTGAGTAGGGCTGTAAAAGCTGATGAAATCAGCGTAGTAGAGCCCACTCAACCACTGCGTCTTGCTCGACAATCCAAAAATAATTGAGAGGCTAGGACTTTTGTCCCAGCCTCCTTTTTCTTGTTCCTTCTAGCTTAAGGAAGAACATAGCCTTGATCATCCACGGTATGGGGTTGCTCTGAACTGCTATTCTCTCTCAAAGCTTCCAAATCTTGATCCAAAATGGAATTGTAGTCTGTACTACCTTCACGGGTTACCCGAGTTGATACTTGGCGCAAGAGTTTTTCATTGAGATTGCGGACCCAGCGACCATTACTATGGTCATTGGCACGCATATAATTCCCTTTCACAATCTCTCCATAAAGGGCTTCATTGACCTGGTAACCTTGCTTACGCAATCCCAACAAACCGATCTCCACGATCTCATCTGGGCTGTAGTCTTCAAAATCAAATGTAGTTGGGATCCGGCTTTGTAGACCTGAATTGACCTGCAAGAAGTCGTGCATCTCTTTCGTGTAACCAGCAAAGATAATAACGATATCGCGGCGGTGGTCCTCCATAAATTTGAGGACTTCGTCCAAGGCTTCTTTCCCAAAATCGTCATTTAAACCGGTATAGAGCGTATAGGCCTCATCGATAAAGAGGACTCCACCCAGTGCACTTTCTAGGACTTCGCGCGTCTTCAAGGCTGTTTGACCTTGGTAGCCTCCAACCAGATTGCTCCGGGATACTTCGATGAACTTCTTCTGCTTGATAACCCCCTTTTGGAAGAGGATATTACCCAAAATGCGGGCCACAGTCGTTTTCCCTGTACCGGGGTTTCCAAGAAAGAGAGAGTGCAAGGTCGTATCTTCAACGATGCCACCTTGTTCAGCCCGTTTTTGGTTGAACTCAGCCATGGCCACGAATTGTTCAACTTGCTCTTTCACCTTAGCAATTCCAACCAATCGGTTGAGGGCAGCCATCCCATCTTCTTCCTTGTCGGCTCCTGCTTGATACTTGCCTTGGTTAAGGACAGCATCGATGTCGCTATTGAGGATGGTCTCAATATCGTCAGAACCTTGGGCCACCACCCGATCTGCCATGGTCTTGGTCAATTGCTCATCCAGGTTACGGATCCAGCGACCATTGCTCTTATCTAGCGAGCCATCATAAGCCCGTTTAACATGCCGCGCATAGTAATCCCGGTCTTCGAGTTTGTAGTCACCTTTGCTCAGGATCATTTCACCTAGTTGGACAATCTCATCTCCTGTGAAATCTTCAAAGATGAAATTATTTGGTACCCGAGAACGAAGGCCTGGATTGGTCTTTAAGAACTCCTCCATTTCCTTGGTATAGCCGGCAAAGATAATCATGATGTCGTCACGATTGTCCTCCATAAATTTGAGAATGGTATTGATCGCCTCGATCCCAAAGTCCGCACCGCTGTCCTTTTTATCCAAGCTATAGGCTTCATCAATAAAGAGGATGCCTCCTCGCGCTTTTTCAAGCAGGGCTTGGGTCTGTTCAGCCGTTCCTCCAATATTCGAAGAGATCAGATCGGACTCCGTTGCTTCCACGAAACGGAATTCCTCCCCTGAGAGAACACCTGCATCAAAAAGCACTTGTCCCAATAGACGTGCCACAGTGGTTTTCCCTGTACCAGGATTTCCCATAAAAGCAGCGTGCAAGGTTTGCTTTTCAGGTGCCTTGCCACTGGCGATTCGTTTCTTGTTAAATTCCACCATGTTGATCATTTTCTTGATCTCATGTTTGACTTTTTCAAGACCAATCAGGCTATTGAGTTCTTGAAGAGCATCTTGTTTCTTCTCTGGACCAGAGTCTCTTGCGGTGGTTGGAGCCACCGTTGCATCCGTCGCTTGTCCCGTAGGAACGACTTGCGCATTGCCCTTGGCCACTTCTCTACCGACAAGATAATCACAGTCATCCTCAATTTCCTTGGTCAGATCACGCGCATCCCCTTGCTTATAGGTCATGGTGCCCACCTTCGCAAAGGCTCCACCTTGAAGCCGTATATTAGGATCCGCAATCTTATGACAAATCATATGCTCAGCCATCAGCACACCATCATCAAAAACGCCAAATGAAATGGTTTCGGCATTCTCATTCAAGAAGGTTGTTTCTCCAGTCAGGGAAGCAAAGGACTCTTCATAGACGCATAAAAATTCTGTAAATGTAGCCTGGTGAGCTCGGATCATACTATTGAATGAATTGAGGGAGGTGATACGATCCGAATCCGAATTGAATTGAACATTATTGTCAAGACAGACTCCAGTTCCAGTAGGCAACTCAATTTTACAGTTTTCAGACTCCCAGATGACATTCCTCAACCAAACTGGTGGAAAATCCTTTTCCAGATCCCCGCCTGTAATCGTTGAATTTTTTGCGATCACTTCTGAGTCCTTGGCATGGATCGTATTATTCCCAAATTTTTCAATATGGACATTTTCTAAGGTCAATTTAGATCCTTCTGACAGATCAATCTTAGAAAAAATCGTTGAATTGCGAATAGTCAATTCCGAAGCGGACATACCGATGGCACTTTGGTGTTTTTCCGGAACCTTCATCCCGACTCCTTCCAGTGTCAACTTCGAATGCGTATCCATATAGATAAAAAATTCACTATTTGTCGGAGTGGTTGCTTCAAAATAGACCTGTTTACAGGTGATATCTGAGCTATTCCATAAGAGCAAGGCAGTATAATTCCCACCAACTTTAAACCACAGATCTTCAAATGTCACCTGAGCTCCCTCTACAAATCGGAAGGAAGCCTCAATGATGTTGTTAAACATGCGCCCATTGCCATTTGGATTTGGAACCACATGCCCCACAAAATGAAGGTTCTTGTCGATCTCGATCACTTTATTTGTCGGCCATTGAAAGACATACCCATTTTCAAACTCGATGGTATCCCCATCCTGCGCTTTTTCAATCGCATCCATAAAGTTCCAACTATTGTTGTAAGGCCCTACTAAATATCTTGCCACGCGCATTTCCTCTGTTTCATCTTTTCTGTTTCCTTGTTATAAACACTTGTCACTAAAAATTGTAACACAATCTAGTGCCAAAGAAAACACTTATCAGATCTGAAAGGACTGAAAAACCTCTATTTTCAACAGGAAAATAGAGGCTATCAGTTAATCTTTCAAGGCTGAAAATAAGCCGGCTAGAGCAATCGCTCCTGAGATCATGGCGGTGGAAAGGAGCAGCACATTGTCTGCCACTTCTAGCTTGTAGACAAAGACTTTTTCAGCTGGTTTGTCTTCCGCAAAAATGTCAACCTTTATGTTCTATTCCTTTGTTTCTAGAACAAATCATCAAAGAGGCTCAACTGGTTATCCTCTGGCATATTGCCAAGAATGCCCATCTCATCCATCTTTTCAACTAGGGTAGACGAAACACCGCCGCGCTTCCGGAGCTCGGTCTTAGAGAGGAATTCTCCTTCTTCACGCGCCCGCACGATTTGCTTGGCAACGTTCTCTCCCAGACCATCCATAGCAACAAATGGCGGAATGAGGGTATCTCCATCGATCAAGAATTCTGTTGCCTGACTGCGATAGAGGTCTAGCTTGCCAAACTTGAAGCCCCGCTCCCACATTTCATTGACAATCTCAAGGGTGGTGTAGAGATCGATCTCTACATTAGAAGCTTCGTTGTTCTTGCGTTTTTCAGCGATTTCTTTCATCCGCGCTTTCACGGCCTCAAGGCCTGCACCCATGGTTTTGATGTCAAAAGCCTTGGCCCGAATCGAGAAGTAAGCACAGTAGTAATAAAGTGGATGATGTACCTTAAAGTAGGCTACACGAAGGGCCATCATAACATAGGCCGCCGCATGGGCTTTCGGGAACATGTACTTGATTTTTCCACAGGACTCGATGTACCATTCAGGGACATTGTTTTCCTTCATGGCTTGGATGTAGCCATTGCGCTCTTCTTCTGAGATCTTGAGCCACATCCCTTTCCTAACGCGCTCCATGATGGTAAAGGCCATCTTAGGCTTGAGACCCGCGTGCATGAGGTACACCATGATGTCGTCCCGACACCCGATAACGGTCGATAGATCGGCAATGCCCGCCTTGATCAAGTCTTGGGCATTTCCCAACCACACGTCGGTACCGTGAGAAAGACCAGAGAGCTGAAGTAACTCTGCGAAGGTCGTCGGATGAGTCTCTTCGACCATGCCCCGAACAAAGTTGGTCCCAAACTCTGGAATCCCCAACATCCCTGTCGGTGTTCCAATCTGCTCGGCTGTTACCCCTAGCACTTCTGTCCCAGAAAAGAGGGCCATGACCCCTGGATCATCCATAGGGATATCATTTGGATCAATACCTGACAAGTCCTGGAGCTTCCGAATCATGGTCGGATCATCATGTCCCAGGACATCGAGTTTGAGGACGTTTTCATCGATATCGTGGAAGTTAAAGTGAGTGGTCTGCCATTCAGCGGTCACATCATCTGCCGGATACTGGACCGGAGTAAAGTCATAGACATCCATATAGTTTGGAATAACAACGATTCCCCCCGGGTGCTGACCGGTCGTCCGTTTGACCCCAGCTGCACCAAGAGCTAAGCGTTCGACCTCGGCATCTCGGTAGTACTTGCCAAAATCCCGCTCATAGCCCTTGACAAAACCATAGGCGGTCTTAGCTGCGACCGTACCTACCGTTCCTGCCCGGAAGGCATATTCTTCCCCAAAGATATCCCGGACATCTAAGTGGGCACTCGGCTGGTCTTCCCCAGAGAAGTTCAAATCGATATCGGGTACCTTGTCCCCATCGAAACCAAGGAAGGTTTCAAAAGGAATATCTTGTCCATTTTTGCTGAGCTTATGGCCACAGTTTAGACAATCCTTGTCCGGCATATCAAAACCAGATCCATAAGAACCGTCGGTGATGAATTCACTGTACTGGCACTGGCTACAAACATAGTGAGGCGAAAGTGGATTGACCTCGGTGATCCCGATCATGGTCGCGACAAAGCTGGATCCGACGGATCCACGCGATCCAACCAGGTAGCCCCGCTCATTGGAACGGTGCACCAGCATCTGTGAAGCCAGATAAATCACGGCAAAGCCATTCCCCAAGATAGAGGTTAATTCCTTTTCAATCCGCAGATCGACAATATCAGGGAGCGGATTACCATAGATCTCAAAGGCCCGCTTATAGGTCAATTCCGCAACCGTTTCTTCGGCCTTGTCGATAAATGGCGTATAGAGGTCCCCCTTGACCACTTCGACCGGCTCAAAGGTCTCTGCGAGTGCATTGGTGTTTTCAATAACAATCTTGCGCGCCAAGTCTTCTCCCAAAAAGGCAAATTCGTCCAGCATTTCATTGGTAGTTCTGAAATGCGCTTTTGGCAGAGGCGCTGGCTGGGCATCTTCTCCGTGCCCAATGGTCCGGTTGATCATGGCCCCTTGACCGAGACTACGGACAATGATCTCCCGATAGATCTCATCTTCCGGCTCCAGATAGTGGACATTTCCTGTCGCAAGAACGGGCTTGCCGAGACGATCCCCCACTTCGATCAAGCTCTTGATAATGGTCTGGAGCTCGTCCATGTCCTTGACCTGCTCCTTGGCAATGAGGGGCGCATAGATAGCCGGTGGCATAACCTCGATAAAGTCGTAGTACTTAGCCACTTCGACTGCCGCATCCACACCTTGCGACATGACCGCATCAAAGACTTCCCCTTCTGAGCAGGCCGATCCGAGGATCAAGCCCTCGCGGTGGGCGTCCAGCACAGTCTTGGGAATCCGAGGGACTCCTTCGAAATACTTGGTCCCAGAAAGTGAGACCAGTTTAAACATGTTCTTAAGGCCGGTCTGATTCTTGACATAAAGAGTCGCATGCTTGACTCGAGCCTTCTTATAAGAATTTTCATCGATCAAATCGATATTCAGATCCTTGAGATTGGTCACCCCGTGCTTTTCAGCGACATCTTTGATGAAGATAAAGAGCAGGCGCCCCGTCGCTTCCGCATCGTAGTTGGCCATGTGGTGATGCTCCAAGCCTACCCCAAAGCGCTTGGTCAATGGCCCCAAACCATGCCGTTTAAAATCTGGATAGAGGTTGCGGGCGAATTCCAGGGTATCGATGACCGGTTGAGTGATCTTGGGAAGACCATGACGCTCATAGTTGGCATTCATGAAGCCCACGTCAAAGGTGGCATTGTGGGCAACGAGAACCGTTCCCTCACAGAAGGCCTGAAACTCCTTCAAGACCTGTACCAAGGGCTTAGCCCCCCGAACATGCTCGTTGGTGATCCCTGTCAATTGGGTCGTAAAGGCGGACAGAGGATGGCCCGGATCGATAAATTCGTCAAATTCCTCAATGACATTGCCCTTGTACATCTTAGAAGCAGCGACCTGAATCAAGTCATTGTAGATGGCTGACAGTCCCGTCGTTTCCACGTCAAAGACCACATAAGTCGCTTCATTGAGGTCCAGATCCACCTCGTTATAGGTAATGGGTACCTTGTCCTCTACGATATTGGCTTCCATCCCATAGATCAGCTGGATCCCAGCTTTCTTGGCTGCTTTAAAGCCATGTGGGAAGCTCTGCACATTGCCATGGTCGGTGATGGCCACCGCCTTATGGCCCCACTCAGCTGCCTTGGCGATCAGCTCTTCGACTTCCGGCAGGGCATCCATCGTCGACATATTGGTATGCGCGTGGAATTCCACCCGGCGCTCACCCTCTGGCATCAGGTCCTTGCGGGCATAATGGACGACTTCCTGGATGTCTTGGACATTCATGGTCAAGTCGCGCGTGAAATTGTTCATTTCGATATTTCCCCGCACCCGGAGCCAGCTGTTCTTCTTGATCATGTCAAACTTCTGGGCTTCTTCCTCATTTTTAACCCATTTCTGAAGGGAAAAACTCGAGGTATAGTCGGTCATCTTAAAGCTGATCAAAACCCGACCGGTCCGTGTCACCTTGTGCTCCACGTCAAAGACCACACCCTCAAAGACAATCCGGTTCTCTTCTGTCGTAATCTCGATCATCGGAGTGATCTCAGCCTTGTCTAGCTTAGGTTTAGTTGCCGCCTTCTTAGCCTTGAAATCGAAAGCTGGTTTTTCTTCAACCGCTGGTGGCGGAGCCATCTGGGCCAAGGATTCCATAGCCCGCAAGGTCTCTTCATTGGCCGCTTGGAAGATCTTTTCATTTTCCTCCTCAAAGCGCGCCACTTCTTGCTCTGTCAACTCCTCATCAGACTCCACTCGACAGGTGAAATGCGGAAAACCAAAGGCTTCCAACTGCTTGGCAAGGTTGGGCAAATGGTTCTTACGAAAATGCTCCGTATCGACCGAAGACGGCCCAGAGATGATCAATTCCTGCCCTTCTGCTCGCACCTGCAAGTCTTGGTAAAGTCCCTTAAAGCCTTGACTAGCGCAAGGCCCATCTTCAAAGACCTCCCGGTAGTAGGCCTGCAATAAATCTGCAGAAAAATCCTGATTGGCCACTTGGATGGTAAAGGTCGCCTGGTTTCCTGTCTTTGAAAATTCATCCTTCAAGCGCTGGCGCAATTCCTTAAACAAAGCAATCGGCAAAACTTCCGCAAAGGCAAAGCGGAACTCCCAAACCCGACTGACCTTGTGCACCACGACTTCTTGAATCTCCGCATGCAAAAAGGCACTGGAAGATCGCATTTCCAGCGGCATATCCAGCTGATCCATTAAAATTTCAAAGGTGTTGGACATTGTTTCTCCCTTGATATTGATTCTTTTGCTCGCTTTTGAGTGGCCCGCTTCTAAGCAAAAACAGACCAGTCAAAAACATTCGTAACCTTTATTTTATCACAATTTAAGGATTAATTCGAGAGAGAAGTGAAGACAAAAAAATCACCGATAGGACGGTGATTTCTTTTCGTCATTTATTCAGTTAGGGCTGATCTATCATTTATACTTCATCCCCATGATGATGGCCACAACTGCTAAAATAGGCAATAAAATTAACATCCAGATTCCAATCCACATTTGCCGTTTAAAAAGCCTGTCTAGTCCACCATAGCGTTCAACGTATGATTCTTTTGGACAGGCTGGATTATACCAGACCGTCATGCTCGATCCCAGTGGAAAAGCATCTTGAAACAGATTCCCTTTTGAGACTGTAGAATTGGTGTAGATGGTTATCCTTTGTGCCATCAAATCGATGTCGCTAGCCGCTTGATTCGTCTTCCAAGGAAGAGTCACTCGCACCACCCGATAATATTTCAGGCTATTTCGATAGGTCTGACCATCCACTCTATATTCTACAATTGGAGCCGCTACAATTTGTGCCCGCTTATAGCCAACTACCACTCCCTCAACGCTCTTTGACGAGAGGGTCTTAATCCTAACTTCTCTTCTATAAAAATATCCAAAAAAGAGTACTTCAAATAAAGGAAATCCAATAACAGCCGCAGCAATGACTAGAAGTATTCTGATATCGGGCATCCCCATCACCTACTTCATCATAATGTCTGTAATACTCAGACTCATCTTCGTTTCATCTGATATCTTCTCTACGATCGAGCTTTGTTCGCTCGTCAAAGGAAGCAATAAGAGAGTCGCTGATTGGGTCGGTAACTTAGGGTTGTTCGATAGACTATACTGGACCACTTGATCTTGATAAATCGAGTGGCCATCATAACTCCAGCTAATTTTAAAGGTCGCATCACGATCAATATTCGTTGTAGTTTTATTGACCAACATAAATACTGCATATTCTTGTTGCTCTACAGTATAGGTGTTCCCTGTATAATATACAGTGATATCCCCTTGATCGCCAACTTCCGGATGCTCCTTAACCAACTTCTTACCCAATTCAATCAAATCAGATGTTTTTCCTTCATATTGAGGTGCAACTACAAATTTCAAGCCCTTTTCCTCTTTAGCAGACGGGGAAGCCTTTGTAGTTTGCTCCGTTTTGCTTGCAGTTGCCTCCTTGGCCTCTTTTTTAGGCTGAGCACAGGCTGTTAAAACAAGTACACTCGCCAGCAATACCATCATCTTTTTCATGGATCATTTCCCTTCTTTTGTGATTGAGTTGGATTTAAAAAGACAAACATCAAATTGACGTTTGTCTTCGTTCTAAAAGAGAGAACCGTGGTTTTCCCTTGTACGTAATTTTTCGCTCTACACATTTTACTTACTATTCTTTAAAACAAAACGAGAAAAAAGTAAGTTTAAATCAAAAAAATAAATTTCTTTTTAAAAAATCAATCTCCTAAAAAAGACAAAAATTTTACCAATAATGTGATTATTTTAGTAATCCATAAGGTTGATTACGATGGAAAATCATTATATTGACCATTATAAACATCTACTAATTTTCTACGATTATATCTATCTGATAAATTTTTCCCCTCTGAAATATAGCTTTCTTGCTTCTCTTGCCACGTCTGCTTTGGTGGTACACTATAAAGCCCTCCATCAATTGAAGCTGCTAAACTAGCATCCGTTTTGGCAAAAGCATCGGCAACACTATTTAAATATGCATCCAAAGAATCTACAGTTTTGACCAGGTTACCCATCGATTTTTTTGTTAACTTAACGCATTCTTCAAAATTTCCTGTTACAGGAGCTTCAATTAACGATTTAACACCGTCTGACATTTCATCTGTGGATGAATTCATGCTCACTTTGATACTCTTAATTCTTTCTGGATTAATCCGCTTCATCCTTACTCCTTTCCGATTCTTGTTTTTGAATCCAAGCTTGGTATTCCTCATAGGTAGTGATAGGAATATCTGATACCTGACCCTTTTTATCTACACCATAAATAGTTAGCTTTTCTTCACCCTGAGGTGCCATCCAATAAAGGACCTTATTAAACCACTCCTCTGGTGTCACATATTGTTCTTGTGGTTCAAAAATCCAATCATCTTTTATTTTCTCTTCAATTTCTGGATAGTCCTTAAATAGATTGATATTTGTATTCAAATTTTTACCTTCTTTTTGAAAGTCACTAATAGTGGTAATATTATGATCTACAAAATATCCCTTCCCTTTAACATACTCTCCTAATGTTGTGTAATAAAAATTTGGTACGGTATCATATTTATCTGAGCGTTCTTTGAACTCCCCTTCAACTTTCCCAGTATTAATATTCAAGACGAAAGTTTTAAAAATACCTTTCTTATTTTTCACATCTATATTAATAGTGTTTTTAGGATTATTATGATAGGTAAAAATTGAAAAACGAATAGGATAGAAATCTGCTCGATATTCTTCAACTGCTTTGTTCAAATCCACTTGTATAACAGCTAAATTCTCTGTGCTGTAATCATATAGACGAAGTCTCCAATAATCTGACTTTGGCATACGTTTTTCATCAGTTACATCGATACCATCCTTTTTTGTCATCACTTTTCGTTCTGTCGTATAAGCAAATCGCCCACCACCAAAATTAAAATCAGAGTTATTATTTAACAGTACATATTTCCGTTGATTTCCAAAAAAGTAAACTGCATCTTCGACCTTTGAAAATTTTTCAATTGAGTATTCAGCACTTTCAGGTTTTTTATAATTTTTTTTAAAGGCTAATGTGCTTATCACAATTAACAGTAGCAGAAACAAACTAATGACTATAAATTTAAATATTCGTTTATTTTCTATTATTCTATTCATATCAACTTCCTCCTTGACCCACTCCAGTCACATAATCTAAATAAGACCAATTTCGATAGGAATCTCGTGTGAAATATGAACTTCCATTTTCGTAATTATTTCCACCATTAATAGAGCTTTCTGCATCCTTTAATCCACTGAACAACTTATTAAATGGGATTGTCTCTATTTGATAATCACGATCTCCTTCACCACTTAAAAGTTCCTTCAGTTCTGCATCATACGCCCCACTCGCCTTACTCTTATTAACTGCTTTACTAAAATTCTGTAACGCAATATACGGATCCTCCCCATTTTTCATAGCCGTCTCAGCTATATAAGTTCGTAAGCCATTTTTCTCTAAATCTCGTTGTTTCAAATAGGCCTCCACATCAAAGCTTGGGCTGACGTATCTACTGTTACTCTTTGCCCCCTCCTCTTTGAATGATGTCCCACCATATTGCCAAAACTCAGCCTCACTGTCGTTCTTCAAATTTTTGATCTCTTTATCATATTTTTCTTTTTTATCAAAATAATCGTAAATATTTTTAGAGATATTTAAAGCGCCCTCCGCTTTACTAGTGTATTTATCTACAGGCGTATCATTCCAAATTTTTGAGGAAGAAACTGTTTCTCCACTGTCTATGAGCTTTTTGATATCTTTGTCTTCACTCATACCTGTCTCAACAATTCCTATTAAAACTCCAGCAGGTGCATATAACTTAGCTAAATCTTTCATTGTATTAGCCACTGTTTTTGGAAAAAGCATTGTTTTTTCAAGAGTTAAATCTTTAATTTTATCTATATTCCCTTGAATATTCAAATCTGTTTTTTCATCTATAATATCTGCTTTAACCTTTTTAATACCAGGAAGTGTTTGAGTTACAGAGAATGAGAATCCTTTACCATCTTTTCCTTTTGTTAATTTAAAACTATCCTTGTGAAAGAAAGCCTTTTGTAAGGAGGGATAAATTTTAGTTTCATAGCCACCATTGATTTTAGGTTCTTGAAGAGTTTGTGGTTTACCTTCCCCCATTTCATTAATAGCGGTATACATAAAAAGGCTATTTAGTTTTTCATACCATTCCACCTTGTTATTTAAAGACAATAATGCCTTACGGACCTCTTTGCTATTCTTCTTTTTAAAATATTCATCATAAGCTTCTCGTGGAGAACCTTGCGGAGGAAATTTTGGCATTATATCGTCAGCTTGAACCTTGTAAGCTCCTCCTGTAGCTTCTGATGCTGCAGACAATCTTAATGAATAATCCTTTACACTTTCTTGGTCTCGTTGAGTCAGAACCTCCATAAAAATCGATAAATTTGGTACACTTCCATCTTCTTTTGGATGATTAACCTCATACATTAAACGCTCTACAATAATCTGTGACACTTCTAAACTAGAATCCTTCGTCTTCACATTTGCTAATTTCGTGAAAAACTCTTTTTTATCATCACCTTCACTTAAAATCACGGTCATAATTTCAGCATCTGCTTTAGTTTGAACCGCATCAAGGTAGTAAGCTTTATCAGATGTAAGAGTTTTGTTGACAATGGAAGCCAACACAACATCCGGTGCAACAGCAAGTTTTGCTTCTGCTTCTTCAATATCTTTGCTCATCCCCATTAAATCTGACATAACTTCAAATAATGTTGCATTAAAAGTATCATGCGACGTTTGAATCTGATTGTGAGTCTTTTGTCGTGAATCTTTAGAACTTGCCAAACCTCCTTCAGCTGCTTGTTTTGTTGCCTCTAAACTTTCATTCTCAATCCCCAGAGCAGAAGTTGCTCTATCAAACAATTCTTGTAGATGCTTAATAGTATCCTTTATTGCGTATAACTGACTATCTGAACCCTCATCTGTCAATTTTTTTACTAAATCTTGCATACCCGATCCACTGGTCCAAGCTTCTTTATCGAATCCTGCTCCGCTTACACTACTTTCAAAGTGAGAAACACTACTTGCAAAATTTTCCATATACTTCGGATATCTATGAAATACTAGATTCTGCAAAATATTTAAACGCTCAAAAAAAGCTACTAACGCTAAAGCCTCATCATTTCCATTTCCTGTTTTAGAATTGAATTGCCTCTCTGTTTCACTGGCAGCCGCCTCAACTTCTTTCGAAAATTGTTGGATTGATTTTGCATAACGTCCTATTGCAGGTAAATCATGAACTTTAATAACATCATTCATATTTTATTTCTCCTTTGTCGTCAACAGTTGATTAAGTAACAAATTCATTTTATTTTCTAATCCAAACTTTTGACTCTCTAACTCATGAATCTTATTAGACACCTTCTCAGAAACATTATCTATCTTTGTATCAAAATCTCGTTTAATGTTCTTTAATAAATCTTGTTCAAAACTTGTGTCTTTTGAATACTTCGCACCTGCTATATTATAATTACTTTTAATATTTTCATCGTTAATTAACACATAGTTGACGGTTGTTGGAAACGATTCTAAAGATCCTTTTATTTCAGTTAATTTAGCAATTTTTGCATTTAGTGTTGAGATAGCTTGACTTGTTTCATTCATAGATGCAATTATGGCTGCTTTCCCCATATTTCATCTCCCTTCTATTTCATTAATACTTTCACTTTTCTTACAAATCCATCTTCTACATAGTAGTTCACCTGGCTATCAAGTGGTTCTTCACGAACTGGTCGATTGATAACATTTAGGACACTTTGGTCTGTAATCCGCATGGCCACGATCGCTTGTTTATAGAGTTTGATAGATTTTGACACTTCGTCAATTTTTCGATTCAACTGACTACCACTCATGGCTACTGTAGCATAGCCTGCACGCGCCCCTTTTTCAAGGACATAGTTCAGACTAGATTGAAGATCCATACTTAGATCATTCATAAGTTCTAGCTGATTGTATAGCACAATCGTTGCTTCATGTTGCGATTTCTGCTGTTCCAATCTCAATTGGATATTTTCTTCCATTTTCTTGATTCCAGCTACATAGGCTTCCTTCGTAGAGAGAATCGTCACACCTTCCATCTCTGGTAATTCATTATAGGCTGGCGCCAACACAATCACCTTCTGCTTGCTACGAGCAATTTGTTTGACGAATTGAGTCATCTGCTCTTCTTTGTCTGTCAGATAGAGAAGGTTGCCTTTCTTGAGATCCCATGTCACAGGCTCAACTGTTTCCAGATCCAATCCGAGTGGGACTTTGCCTTCATCCAACAAGGCTGCTACATCCTCACGGCCATAGAAGGCTACTTCTGTCAACTCATCTGGCACCATTGGGATACCTGCTGGTGTTTGGCCTGTCCACATCTCTTTGAGGTTTTGGACTTGGTCGCGGAGGTTGTTGATGATTTGGATATCATTGTCTCCTGCGACTGGTAGGGCGAACTGGATGACATCGACTTCGTCACGCTTCATGAGCGCGCGTCCCTTGATGTCTTCCATCGTAGACGCTAGTGGGGTTGCTCCCACGATACCGCGGACTTCAGAGATATCATTCTGTGGCAAGGTCAGCTGGTGCTTGAAGTTTGAATAGAGCTGAGCCCGTAGGTTGTTCTGACGGCTAGCTGTGATGATCAAGTGCACACCAATGCTGAGACCTTCACGGGAGATCCGCATGAAGAGCTTGAAGAGGTCTGTCTCATAAGGCTCGTCCTTCATAGACTCATAGCTATCCATAAGGATGACCATGGTTGGCTCTTGCTTGCCGGTCACTTCACGGTAAAGGGCGATGGTGCCGACACCATGCTCAGAGAGGAGCTTCTTGCGGCGATCCAACTCGCGGTTGATGATCCGGATGAATTTCTGGATTTTCTCTGTCTGATCCAGCAAGAGGCTATCGGCCACATGTGGCAATTGAGTCAAGGGCGCTAAACCATTGGTTCCGAAATCCAGCAGGTACATGGTCAGATTTTCTGGGCTCTGCTTGCGAGCCAGATCCATAGCTGCTGTCTGGAGGAAAGTGGTCTTTCCTGTACCTGGACTTCCGTAAAGGAGGATATTCCCATCTTTTGACAGATCAATAGCAACAGCTTCTTGCTTTTGCGCTTGCGGGATATCGGCAACCCCGATCAGGACGCTTGGAGCTGTCCGTTTTTGCCAAGCCTCGATCGGCACGACCTTTTCCAACTCATCCAGCGTGATCCGCTCTTTGAGGGGAGGCAACCATGGTTGGGCCACAGCTGCGATGCCTTCTTGTTGGTGCAGGTGGTTGATTTCTTGCACGATGACATCAAGTTCTGTCGGCACTTCCTTGATTTCTTCTGCCATATCCAGACCAGAGAGGTCTTGGTTGAGGACTTCGTACTGGCCTAGTTCATTGATCAAGTAGATGGTATGGTCTTCGATCCCTAGCTGATCCTTCTCAGGCTGGTAGTCTGCTCCTGACCAAGCGGTTTGGAAGAGTTCATATACTTCGTTATTCCCGACTTGGAGGTAGGCACGACCGGTCTGGGTGATTTCAGCCGCATCTGCCGTCCGCAGCATCTCCATGGAGTCTCCACGGTCTGCCACCTTGAGGGCTAGCTTGAAGCGAGAGTTAGACCAGATTTGGTCATCCACGACTCCAGAAGGTTTTTGTGTCGCAAGGATCAAGTGCACCCCGAGGGAACGCCCGACACGCGCGATAGAGACCAACTCCTTGATAAAGTCTGGTTGGTTAACCTTGAGCTCAGCGAACTCATCACTGATCAAGAAGAGGTGAGGAAGCGGTTCTGTCGCTTCACCGAGTTTAAATTTCTTTTGGTATTGGTTGATATGGTTAACCTCATATTGGCCAAAGAGGCGCTCCCGACGATGGATCTCCGCATTGATAGAGGCCAAGGCCCGCATAGACTGGGCACCATCCAAGTTGGTGATAGTCCCAAGCAAGTGAGGCAGATCCTTGAAGAGGTTGGCCATTCCCCCACCCTTGTAGTCGATGAGGAGGAAAGCCACATCGTGTGGGTGGAAGTTGACGGCAAGGCTCAGGATATAAGACTGAATGGTCTCAGACTTACCAGAACCGGTCGTCCCTGCGATCAAACCGTGTGGTCCATGAGCTTTTTCATGGAGATTGAGGTAGACCAAATCGTCCTTCCCACGCAGACCGATCGGCACGGCCAAACTTTGGTAAGGGGCATGGCTCTCCCAACGACTCAAGACCTTGAGATCATTGAAAGTTTCCGCCTGGTACATTTCAAGGAAGGTCACCGAGTCTGGAATCGAGCTCTTGAGCTGTTGGATATGCTTCAGTGGGGCAAGGCTACGCGAGATGGCTTCCTTGTCATAGCCTTCAGGGAAGTGATCCAATTGGAAGTCAAGCTCACGAAGAACCCCTTCTTGCAAGAGCAATTGCCCTTGGTTACGGTCCTTGATGGAAATAACGGTTTGGATATTTTCAGAAAGAGATGAGAGCACGTCTGCCACGTAGATGATGGAGCATCCAAGCTCTGTCGGATCCTCACGGAAGAACTCCATGATGACATGGTCCAAAATCAAGGTTTCATCGGTGATGAGCACCACATAGTGAGGATGGAAGATCTTGGTATCATTGGCTTTTTCTTCCTCTTTTTGCGCCTTGCGGAGCTTGAGGATTTGGTTGAGACTGTTCAAGACCTGATCGCGTGTCCGCTGATTGTAGACAAAGCTACGGACATTCATGTCTTGCAGGGTCGCATGAGGCAACCAGCGCATCCAATCCCAGCTTTCTTTTTCCTCCTCTGGAATGATCGGAATAATGGTCAGATCATGGTAAGAGTGAAAGACAGCTAATTGAGCAACGAGGAGTTGCAACTGCTCTAGCACGATAGGACGAGGGCCGACATACCCTACAGGTCCCCGATTAAGGCTAGCTACAATAGGAAGATTGTCGATCTTTTGATGAGCTTGGAACAGAGCATAGCCTTCTTCTTCCAAGGCATCTTTCTTCCCACTGCGCTCTTCCTGACCATATTTGAGCTCATAGCTGGTTGGAACCTTGCCCAAGCCCAAACGATAGGCCAAAAAGTCAAAATGAAGCGGTGTTTTTTCGTAGATCCGCGAGTCATAGCGTTTGACCATCTTGGTCAAGTCTTCGATCGCTGGGAAATGGTAAAACATGCCTTCTCGTTGCTTCCGAGATAGCTGTTCCAAGTCCTTAGCCTTGTCCTTGAGATAGAGATGGTAGAGCTCCACGCGCTCTTTCTTATCTTCTTTGTATTTCTTACGATTCTTGAAGAATCCTTGGACCGAAAAGATCACACTAACCACAGACATGGATACCGTCGCAATGATATAGAGACCCCGCGGTTGGAAAATGGTGATCAAGAGGGTCACCCCAACCATGATGAGGGGGGGCATGATCAACTTCAAGAGTTCATCGGAAGGTTTTTGGGGCTCCGCACCCGGAGGATTGATCAAGATCTTGTCTTCTGAGCTCCGGTAGATGATCCGCGGAGACCGGTGGTACTCTGGATAGTCCTTGTAAAAGTCATAGCGCGAATGCAAGCGAGGCACCAGATAAGGACTCACTTCGACCGATCCTTCCACGCCAAACTCTTCTGGATAGAGCTTAAAGGTCACATCTCCAATAGCTAGCTCATCCCCAAAGGCCAGTGGAAAAGTCGCTTCACTGACGAGTTTGTGGTTATGGTAGAGTTTTCCGGATAAGAGCTGACAAGTCCAAGTCTGCTCTTTTTTCACAAGGAGAAAGCGCACGGGATAGTGCAAGCGCACATCCGCACCCTTTTCATCTGCCACGAGGATTTCTTCCTTATCAAGCAGTTCATAGGTATGAACTTCTCCTGCTGCCAAGTAGCAGACCACATCTCCAAGGATCTTGCTATTTTCAAGCACGCCCTTGTCTTCACCATACTGGTAGAAGATTTCCCCTTGACTCCATTGGAAATGAAGGGGATTTTCTTGCGAAGCCAGGGTCAACTGAGCTGTTTCTTGATTCGATACGGTCGCTGTTTTTCCCTCTTCTAGCGCTAGCTCATAGCGAAAACCTTTTTTATAGAGTATGATACGTTTTTTCATAGACTACTCCTTGTGTTCGCTAGACTCAGTCGAGCTTGCAGTTGTAGAAGACGAACTTTCTGTTGAGGAACCTTCTGTAGACGAAGCTGTTGTTGAGCTGCTAGTGGAAGATTTGGTTTCATCTGTCTCTGCTTCCAGGAGTTTAGAGCGGGCATCCCAGTATTTCTTGTATTCGCCTTCTAACTCAGAGAGTTTCTTCTCGCGCTGTTCACCAGAGAGTTTTTCGCTATCACGTGTTGCCTTGATTTCTTTACGAAGGGCATAGATGATCAAGTCTGAATCGTCGATCCGCTTAGCTGTATCCAGCGCTTGGGTAAAGTCATGGCGGCCGATATAGATCCAGTAGTGGAGATAGAGACTGTCTGACTTGAGCGTAACGTTATTGAGGATGACCTTCTTTTGGTCCTCTGAGAAATTCAAGCCTTGCAAGTAAGAAGTCGCCAACTCATATTTCTGCGTCATCGGAAGACTGCTTGGAGCCACTCCTTCCAACTCATCGATCACACCGGTGTAGTCCACCTTGAGAAAGGCTGTATCCGCTTGAAGCAACTTTTCTTTAAAGGGGGCTTGGAAAAAGACCAAATAGATCAAAGGCAAGAGTAAGAGGGCCACCACAGCTGAAAGCCACACTGTTGCCAACTTAAAGATTCGGTGTTGACGGCTTGAAACCAAGGTCAAGGTCTTTTCTTCCTCTCCCTTGCGTTCTTGATAGGCTTTCTCTAAGAGAGCTTTCATCTCTTCTAAGCTAGCGGCATCACGGATTTCTACCAAGAAATCAGGCAGATCTTCTAATTCAAGGGTGCCTTGATAGAGTTCCATGAAATCCCAGTCCCCAAAAAGAGTGACGGCATAACACTTAGCCTGGCGCAAGAATTCAACCTGATCCCACTTGCGTGGCACCATCATACCCGGAACCCCACGGTAAGCAATCTTGACTTGTGCATCCTTGGTCACAAACAAATTGATAGGATGCAACATAAAGGTCACCGGAAGCTCCAAGGCAGGCGCCAAATCTAAGACATTCATAGCCAAACGCAGACGGTCTGATACTGGTAATTCTTTGATTTCTTCAGCACTCAAGCCCAGAGCATCTGTCTGATAGGTCAGATGAATCTGGTCTTGATCGGCTGTCATGCTTTGCTCTAAAAACAAGGGATGATGGAGATCCAAAATCCATAAATTGCGTAAATCCTGGCTATCCACTTCTGAACGCTTGAGGTCCAGCCGCCAGCTCGTTTCTTCTTTCTCAAAACGGAAGACTTGTTCTTCCAGTGTAAATTGTTCTTCTTTCACCTTACCACTCCTCAATCTTGATCAGATCACCACTTGTGATCGGATACTCCTGTACCACCTTGCCTTCATCCAGCAAGATGCCTTTATTTACCACGCGCAACTGATACTTGCTTCTAGGCTCCATGGCAGACCCAAAGATCTGATCCAATTCCCGAATCAAGCGTCGCACCTCCATTCGCGTTGGAATCCGGAGGTCATGGCTTGCACCATTCAAACGGAAGGTGACATTGATATGTTGGTCCATTTAGGCCTCTTTTCTATAGATTCGATAGGAAATATAGCCAGCAATCCCAAAGAGAAGGGCACTCCAAGCCAGCATTTGCAAGGCTGGAATAAAATCCGATAAACTAGCCGAATTGTCCTCCACATTGGACTCAAATTTAGATAATTTTTGATTTTCAGGCTGGAACAAGTCCGCTTCAGGCCCTGTTTTTTTCTTTCCCTTTATAGCAGAAAACAACTGGCCGTCTGAATCGGTCAATTGTTTCTCTTGCTTGCGTTTTTCATCTGCTAATTTTTTCTGATCCTTCTCATTGAAAAGAGACTCAGTCGCATCCAATTGGCCCCCAAGTGTCTTTTCCTGCTCGGTCTCAAGACGTGAGTTGTTGACCTGCAGACGATTATCAATAAAATCATCTGCAGAAACAGCAACTACTGGAATGAGACTAAAGACAAAGAGAAGATACATCATTTTTTTCATAAGCTTGATTCAATTTCCTTTGTTTGAGTAAACTTCTTTGGAATGAAGATATTGGCAACCGCCAAAAGTCCGAAGAAGACCAACAATCCGAAGAAGACGCCGATACCGGCTGTTTGTCCATCAAAGTAACCCGCAAACTGTCCTTCTAAAATAGAAAGGAGATTGACATTTTTCACCAGTGCTGGAAGGCCTGACAAGGTCGCGGTCGTTCCGATCGCGCTTGATAGGTAAACATAGCTGATCAACATGAAGAAGGCCAGTCCCATTCCAATCACACGGAAGTGTTTCAAGAGGAGGTATTGCAGTTGTACTAAGACAAAGCTTGCTAGAACCGCTAAGAATACCCATGAAGGCACATATTCACGGCCAACAGAGAGTTGAATACTTGAAATCATTCCGATCACCAGTCCAAGGATGAGAGAAAGTCCCACAAGGACACCGACAGTCAAGAGATCTGACTCTTGCAAGCGATCCAATTTGAAACGATCCTTAACCTTGCGGATGATTGGCTGAGTCGCAAAGAGATAAGCTGTAAAGAGGCTCAAGACTTCCAACATAAAGATCCAGATAAATGGACGGTAGACGTTGATGGTCGCTTTCACAGAAGACGATTTCTCTGCAACTGGATTTGACAAGAAGTCGAGCAAGACTTCATTCGGCACTCCATTTTCATAGGCATTGTTGAAGACTTTACGGAAGGCTTCGACGAAGTTCCCGTTTTCGGACAATTCCTTATCGAACTCACCCATCAAGCTTTCCGCATTGCTAGACAATTTCTCTGTATTGCCTTGAGCTTTTTCCAATTCTTTGTTCAATTGGCTAAAGATTTCATTGGTAGAGTTAGCAGCTTCTACATTGCTACGAGATGAGCTCTTAACGCCTTCTGTCGAGCTCAACAATGATGTGTACTCAGAACCAAGAGCTGACAAATCTGCATCGGTCTTGGTTTGAGCCTGTGTCACTGTTTCTTGCGCTTTTGAGATCTCTTCTAGGCGTTTTTGAAGCTCTGCATATTGCGTCAATTGATCGTTGATATTTTGGGTTAGATCCTTGTTGGTGTTTTCGATCGCTTGAAGATTGGCCTGCAATTGTGGTCCCAAGTCTTGCAACTGTTGGAGTGTACCATCTAACTGGGCTTTCACACTCTTCGTTGCATCCCCAGATTCATCCGTTTCAATACTCTTACGGTAGTCCTTCATGTTACTTGAAACAGCAGCCTTCACGATGTCGACCAAAGCGTTTGTCAAATCCATATCTTCGATTGGATCATAGAGCGAATGACGATCTCCCTTTTCATCTTCTGGATAGTAGGCATCGATCAATGCTCCTGCGCGTTGATAATCCAAGGCGATTTCACTAGCTTTCGATGCATAGTTAGCGACAGCTGTTTTCAAGTCTTCTGCAGATACAGTCACACTGGTTGAAGAAACTCCATTCACAAGGACTTCAACATCAATCGCGCTTGGCATAGCTCCTCCATCTTCAACAAGGTGAATTTGAATTTGTTTGCCATCTTTCAGTTCGACTTCCTGCTCACCACTGCCTGCATAAGTCTGTCCATCATAGGTCCAGGTATCAACCTTAACTCCTGCAGGTACTTGAATGCTAACTTTTTGTTTTCCAGATTTAGCATTGAGAACATTCGCAACTGCCGTTAATTTAGCATCCACTTCAGCAGCCAATCGTTTCAAGTCATCTGCGTTCCCTTTTGCTTGCCCCTTCGTTCCAGCAAAAGCACTATCAAAATCAATCGCTGCCTTGAGATTTCCATACTTATTCAGTTCAAGACTAGCTGGATCTAAAGACGGAAGTTTTTCAATCGCTTGACGAATGTCATCATCCGCTTTATTACGTGCTTCACTTAATGTCTTGATACTAGTCTTTCCAAGCAAGGTACTAAGAGTGACTTTTTCTCCTTCATTTAGACCATAGTAGTCAAGGATCTTCGCTTTTACAGAAGACTCGATGTTCTTTTCGTGCTCATCTAATTTGTCGCGTTCTGCCTTGATCCCTTTTTCGAGGTCTGCCACACGATCATTCACATCTTTTGTCAAGCCTGCATAAGTCTTGGTACCTGAAGCATCTCCTTCTGTTTCAGTTGGTTGACTCAATTGTTTGGTAATTGCTTCTTGGTTTTGTTGTAGATTCTTATACAACTCTTGGGTCTTTTCACTGACAACAGACTGGTTCATAGACATCAGCTGGTTCATGAACTCTTCATGGCTGATCTTGTCCTCAGAGCGTTGTTTGATCAATGTGTCGAAGTTTTGACCGTACTGATCCTGAGATTGGGTCAATTGATCAAAAGCCTGTGTATAAGACTCAAGGACTGTCTTCAAAGCATTGTTCGACTCGACAGAAGACGTAGACAAGCTATAGAGACTTGGAAAGATATTCTTCGAATCTAAAGCTGAATCTAGCAAGTTGCTTCGGTATGAACCAATGTTGGTAGATTGAATTTTGTTACTTGTTTCCACGTTCTTCTGAGCTGTATAAAGGTTGCTCAAAATGCTGACCATATACATATCAACCAACTGGCTATTCAAGTCTGAAACGATATCTTTAGCGACTTTATTGGCCTCGTTTTCAACCTGAGAATTTCCAGCCGCATTGACCTTATACGTCACCGTGGTCTTCTCTGCATTAACCGCATTCACTTCCAAGACCTTCTCTGAGAAGTCACTTGGAATGACAATCATCAACTGGTACTTGCCATCTGCAAGCCCTGACTCAGCGGCTCCACGAGGGAGTACAGACCAGTTTTGCGAATTATCCCGTTCGATATTCTTTACATAGCTAGCCCCAAGGTTGTATTCTTTATCATTCAGTTTGACCGCTTTGTCTTCATTGACAACTGCAATATTAAGCTTGGTGTTTTCTGTCGTTTGTACGGTCTTGGCTTCGTTTTGCTTTTGGTCCTTTTGAACCGTCGTATAAAGACCCACTACAGATCCCATCAAAAGGAGCACAACTGCACTCTGACCGATGTATTTTAACCATTTTTTCTTTTTCACTTCTATACCTTTTCCTTTTTCTAATTCATAGATACAAAATAGGGGTTAGGAATTAAGAATCTAACCCCTATTTTCTATATATCAAAAGACAAAAGGGTGATCTACCTACAAGAAGTAAGATCACCTCCAAGACTATCTTAGTGGATTTGTGCAGCGATATCTTGGTCAGTTTGTTCAACGATATCAGCAACTTTGATCAATTGAGCGTTGATGTCTTCCAACAATTGAGCGAATTGTTTGATTTTTGGAGACAATTCGTTGAATTGTGCTTCAAAGCTATCAAATGCAGATCCATCCCAGTTTGCGTCGATGACTTGTTGTTCATGAGTCAAAGTGTTAAGGATTTGATCGATTTCTTGAGAACCTTGTGAATAGCGTTGTGCTGATTGACGTAGTTCTTCCGGAGTTAATTTAATTTGAGCCATATGTTTCTCCTTTTGGGCTGATACCCTAATATTTTTTTCATAAACAATACATTTAGTACGAATTAGTAAAAATCCAAAAAACTGTATATTTACCTTTTCACTCCCTATTTGTATTATTTACTTAAAGATATCTTAATGAAATATTGCGAGAAAGTCAAGTTTTGAGCCCCAACTGATAAAATATTGTAACTTTGTTACATTTTTGAAATAATTTGTTATACAAACGTAACATATATCTGAAATTCCTTGCCCCAGTAGTCTCCAACTAGTATTATTTCTGATAAGAAAAGAAGACACTCTGTCCTGTTATATTAACTCGACACATAGATAAAAAATGTTGATTTTAGGTGATTTTAGATACAATCTTTGATGATTTTTGTATATTTTTTCATTTTTAAAACTTTTATGGTATAATGAAACCTGTTCAAAACTTGTTTCATACAAGATCGAACACCATTAACCTATAAGGAGTATATATGAAAAAATTTCTACTTGTCTCTGTCTGTCTACTAGCTCTTACCGCTTGTAGCCAAGGCCAACAAGGCAAAGGGACTACTAACGCTTCTTCCAAGCAAGAGGCCACTCAAACCAAAAAGGAGCAAGTCCAAAACAAGACCTTTGTTAGTGACCTCGGCGATCACCACCAAAACAAAATTCAAATCGGCTACAAAAAAGATGAAATTGTCTCTTTTACTTTTCTTAGTTTTGAACCCATTTCCTCAGATTTGCAAGACATGGATCTTTCCGAGTTAAAGGAAATCTACCAAGAAGAATTAGAACATAGCGATATCTATAAAAGCTTAAATGGCAAGCCTGGTCTTAGCTTCCGCATTCAAATTTCGAAAGATAAACAATCCTATGCCAAGGTCTTACAAGCTGACTTCTCAAAAATCAAGAAAGATGAGTTTGCTTCCATCTACGGGGATCAAGGGGAGGAAGAAACAGCTGAGTTCAAGAAATACCTCAATGGCAAACCTCAAGATCTCTTTACCTATTTCAAAGATCAAGGCCTCAAAGAAGAAAAATAAATAGAGCTTCCTGAGTTTCATCACCACACTGGTGAGAGCTCAGAAAGCTTTTTCTTATTTGTTCAAGATTGAAAGGGTTTCAAGGAGATTGTCCGCATGAACTTCGATGGTATCTCCTGTTGCTTTGATTTTCACTTCTACGATACCTTCTGCTGCTTTTTTACCAACTGTTACACGGATTGGAAGCCCAATCAAATCACTATCACTGAATTTGACACCAGCGCGTTCATTTCGGTCATCCACCAAGACTTCGTAGCCTTTATTCACCAAGGCTTCTTCGATCCGATCGGTCAAAGCAAGGCTCGCTTCATCCTTGACATTGACTGGAATCAAATGCACATCAAATGGCGCCAATTCTTTAGGGAAGTTAATTCCCCAAGCGTAACGGTATTCCCCTTTTGGAGTCTTATTGACAAAGAGGCGAGCATGTTGCTCCATAACGGCTGAAAGAAGACGGCTGACACCGATTCCGTAGCAGCCCATGATGATTGGAACTGCACGACCGTTTTCGTCTAAGACATCTGCTCCCATGCTAGCGGAGTAGCGTGTACCGAGTTTGAAAATGTGACCGATTTCGATCCCACGTGCAAAGTTCAAGATCCCTTTCCCATCTGGTGAGATTTCGCCTTCACGAACTTCACGGATATCGACGTATTCTGCAGTAAAGTCACGTCCTGGGTTGACACCAGTCAAGTGGTAGCCTGTTTCATTGGCACCGACTACTGCATTGCGGCTGTCTTGGACCTTGCGGTCTGCGATAATCTTAACATTTTCAGGAAGATCTACTGGACCGAGAGAGCCAAAATCAGCTCCTAATAATTCTTTCACTTCCACTTCGGTTGCAGGTTCAAAGAAGTCTGCGCCGAGGTGGTTTTTCAACTTCACTTCATTGAGCTGATCATTACCTACGAGAAGGGCTACAACAGGCTCACCATCTGCGATGTAAACCAAAGTCTTGATAGTAGCTTCTTCTGGAACATTCAAGAATGCAGCTACTTCATCAATCGATTTGACACCTGGTGTTTCCACGCGTTTCACTTCTTCTTCTGCTACGACACGGTTACTTGGCTTGTATTCGTTAGTAGCCATTTCCAAGTTCGCAGCATAGGTTGATTCACTTGAATAGGCAATGGTATCTTCACCAGAGACCATCCATTTGAGCAATTCTGCTTTGATTTCTTCTTGGACTTCTGCTGGGATCTCATCAAATGATGCGACAGACTTGTCTAAAACAACCCAACGGTCCAAGTCTGTACGAGCAGGTGTAACAGCCATAAACTCTTGGCTATCTTTTCCGCCCATGGCACCACCATCACCGATGATGGCTTTGTAGTCGATGCCACTGCGTGTGAAGATCCGCTCATAAGCTGCCTTGTATTCATCATAAGTGACATCCAAGCTATCGTAGTTAGCATGGAAGCTATAGCCGTCTTTCATGATGAACTCACGGGTCCGAAGAAGACCGTTCCGTGGACGTTTTTCATCGCGGTATTTTGGTTGAATTTGGTAGAGATTCAACGGCAATTGTTTGTAAGATTTTACTGAGTCGCGCACAATAGCGGTAAAGGTTTCTTCGTGAGTTGGACCTAAGATAAAGTCAGAGCCTTCACGGTTTTTCAACTTATAGAGGTCTTCCCCGTAAGTTTCGTAACGACCAGATTCACGCCAGAGATCCGCACTCAAAAGGGCTGGAGCAAGCATTTCTACTGCTCCAATTTTTTCGAATTCTTGGCGCATGATGCCTTTTGCTTTTTCAATCACTCGATTTGCTAGTGGCAGATAAGAATAGACACCAGCTGATACTTGGCGAACATAACCTGCACGCAACATCAAAGCATGGCTAATGACTTGGGCATCGCTTGGCATTTCGCGAAGCGTTGGAATCAACATTTTACTTTGTTTCATGGACAATATCCTTTTCTATTTCAAAAATAATTTCATAATATCATTCCAGGTGACAGCAATCATCAAAATAACCATTACAGCTACACCTGCAAGCGTCATATAGGTTTCTACTTCTTGTTTCAGTGGCTTTCTCCGGACAACCTCGATCAAATTGATCAAGATTTTCCCTCCATCCAAAGCCGGAATCGGGATTAGATTGAAGATCCCAATATTAATAGAGAGCATGGCCATAAGAGACAAGACTGCTGGAATCCCTAATTGAGCAGCTTGTGAGCTGGCATTGTAGATGGCAACCGGACCACCCAGTTTATTGAGACTAAAGTGGAAAATGATATCTTTCAAAGCTCCCAAAATCCGTGTCGCTGTATTCCAGGTATCTGTAAAACCAGACAAGAGTTTATCTACAAATCCTGTCTTGAGGCCATTTGTCACACCCAAATAGTAACGATTCCCTGACTTGGTTGGCTTCACTTTGACTTCTTTTTCTTGGCCGTCTGTTTTGACTTTCAGGGTCAATTCAGGAGCCGTCTTGCTGTCCTTGGTTGCTTTTTCGACAGCATCTGTCAGCTCATCCCAGTTGCTAACGGTATCGTTGTTGACTTGAAGGATCTGAACATTGCTTTTGACACCGACCTTAGCCAGCGCCCCATCGGGTGCCACCTGAACATTGTTGCTGTAGTAGTCAATCGCACCACCGCGCATAAAGGCTAAAAGTGAGTAGACGACAATACTGAGGATAAAGTTGTTCATAGGACCCGCAAAGTTGGTGATCAACCGTCCCCAAATGCTGGCATTCTGATACTGAACATCTCTCGGTGCAATCCGCACCTCTGTCCCATCTTCCTCAACGATGGTCGCATCATGATCGACATCATAAGTCTTGGTCTCATCGAGAACCAAGCCAGTAATTTCTAGTTTTTCTTCAAAGTCAAACTGGGTAACATTCATGGGAAGGGCTGTCTGATCCAGATTCTTTCCCGAAAGATTGATCCGGACGACCTTGCCAGCCTCATTTAGCGTCAAGCTGACAGGCGTTCCGGTTTTAATCTCAGTTGTATCTTCACCCCAGCCAGCCATCCGAACATAGCCACCTAAAGGTAGAATGCGAATCGTATAGGCTGTTCCATCTTGACCAATATGGGCAAAGATCTTTGGACCCATCCCGATCGAGAATTCTCGCACCAGGATGCCCGATTTTTTTGCAAAATAGAAATGACCAAACTCGTGAACGAGAACGATCACTCCAAAAATAACAATAAAGGCAATAAACTGCATCGTTCTATACGTGGTTTCCTTTCTATCTCTTCTGTCTTAGAACAAGCCCAAGAAATGCATCAAGGGAAAGACAAAAATCAAACTATCAAAGCGGTCTAGAACACCACCATGTCCTGGAATAAATTTCCCAGAATCTTTCACACCGAAGTGGCGTTTAATCGCACTCTCTACCAGATCTCCAAACTGACCTGCGATACTAAAGAGGATGGTAAAGAAGATCATAGCAAGAAAACCATGTCCACCCGCCACAGAACGATCCACGATCATATAGATCACAGTTACCGCAACTGCAGACAAGATTCCCCCAAGACTGCCTTCAATCGTTTTATTAGGAGAAACCGCAGGCATGAGCTTGCGTTTCCCAAACCGACTTCCTACTAGATAAGCACCTGAATCTGTAGCCCAAACAATAAAGAGGGCTAAAAGAACCTTATCAATACCAGCAATTCGCGCATCTACTAAGGAATGGAAACCAAGTCCAACATAAAAGCTAGACGCAATGGGATAGACCACATCTTCATAATTGTAATTCTGAGCAAGAACAGTTGTTCCCATGAGAATCAAGACAACCAAACCATAAGCAATCATATTGCCATCTGCTGGAAGGTAAGGGAGGTAGTCCTCGATCGGCAACGTCAGGACGAAGGCCGCTAACATGGCCAGCGCTCCTTCAAAGGTCGCTGTCTCAAGCCCCTTCATCTTGAGCAATTCATGAACCCCTAGCATGGCGATCAAGCCAATCACAATCTGGAAGAACACCCCTCCAACCATTACTGTTGGAATGAAAAAGAGCAGGGCAATTCCTCCAAAAATCACACGTTTTTGTAAATCTTTCGTCATCATCTTCTCCTAAACACCACCAAATCTCCGATGGCGATGGCTATATTCTACTATGGCACTTCGTAGTGCTTCCTCTCCAAAATCTGGCCACATCACATCTGTGAAATACAACTCACTGTAAGCAGCCTGCCAAGGAAGGAAATTACTCAAACGGATCTCTCCGCTGGTACGAATAATCAAATCCGGATCCCTTAGGACACGTGGCAAACTCTCGGTATAGAGAGAATCAGCGATCATCTCTTCTGTGATATCTTCTGGGCTAAACTTCGCATCCAAGACTTCTTGGGCGATCTGCTTCACGGCCTGGGTGATCTCAGCACGTCCACCATAATTGAGCGCGAAATTCAGGATCAAGCCTGTATTGAGATGGGTCATCGCTTCTGCTCTTTCCAAAGCCTCCAGCGTTTCTTTTGGTAATTTCTTGGTATCACCGATCATTTGAATCTTGACATTATTGCGATGCAATTCGGGGACGAAACGACCATAAAACTCAACCGGCAAGTGCATGATGAACTTGACTTCATCTTCAGGGCGTGTCCAGTTTTCGGTCGAAAAGGCATAGACAGTCAGGACCTGAACCCCCATATTTTTTGCTGCAATCGTCACTTCTTGGAGAGCTTCCATCCCTGCCTTATGACCGAAGACGCGCGGTTGCATCCGCTTTTTCGCCCATCGACCATTGCCATCCATAATGATCCCAATGTGTTTCGGGACTTCTAAAGGTATCTCGATTTTTTCTTTTTTCTTAAAACGAAACATGTTTTTCTACCTATTTCAATATTTATCGCTTCATTATACCATAAATCCCCATAAAATAGGGACTCTGGCCTCTTTTTTGAACCAGCAGGACTTTCCTTCATCACGTCGTCCTATTTGCCCACCAAAAAAGAGGCCTTTGCCTCTTCTTTGATGATTATTCTTCGATGGCTGAATCGGCATCTGAGCTAGCGCCTTCTGTAGCAGTAGCTGAGATTCCTTCTGATACAGGAAGAACTGTTTTGATCGCTCCCAATTCAAAGGTCAGGTAGACACCATCAACATCCAAGACAACGGTCTTGCGATCTGTATCGACTTCATCGATGGTTCCGTACAAGCCACCAATCGTGATGACTTCATTTCCTTTTTGAAGTTTATTCAAACTTTCCATCCGTTTTTGATACTGTTTCTTTTGGCTACGGCTCATGAAGTACATCAAACCGACCATAAGAACGAGCATAATTAGCAAACTTCCGCCTTGCATATGTTTCTCCTTTAATTTTCATATATGCTATACTATATCAAATTTCGCCCGTCTTTTCAAGTTTTCCCATCCTCTTCAAGTAAAATCAGACTCCAGTCTCAGAGAAGAGGCAAGTTTTGATGAAAAAGAAAAAAACCACGAAAAGTGGGCTACTGACTAGTCAATCGTAATGCCATACTTTTCATGATTCTCATCATACCAATCAATCAAGGCCAATGCCGTTTGATAGGTAATATTTTTGATTTTACTCGTTCCCTTCGTCAAAGTCGCCAAGCTCATTTTGCTGATGTTTGTTTCAGTTGCGACACGATAGCTCGTCAAGCGACCGTCAACCATCAGTTGAACAACGGCTTCCACTTTTCTGTATTCGGGAGTTGAGTAGATATCAATTGTATTGCTCATCTTACTTCCATTCCTCAAATTTTATTCTTGTATAGATTATATACTTATTTTCTTTATTTATTAATAATTTTGCTCAAATTGGATTAATTTCACTAATTATTGATGTTTTTTTAGCTCAAATAGGAGGATTTTGGCCTTATACGGCGAATAATTTCCCCCAGGTGGGAAGAAAAAATAAAGACTGCTATATGATAGCAGTCTCTATTTTTCACAAACTAATTCGCCTTAATCTGCTTGTTTATCAGCGTTTTCTTCCTTCTTTGTGTCTTTTTCTCTAATCACAAGGACACCATCTTCCATGTCTGCTTCGAGATGTTTGGCATCCAAGTTATCCAAGTGGAAGTCTGTGACTTTGTCACGGATTTGTTGTTCAACTACCCGACGGAGTGGACGAACACCCATGACTTCATCATAACCTTCTTCAGTCATATATTCTTTGGCTGCATCGCTCACTGCCAAGTCGATTTCTTTCTTAGAAAGGGTCTTATTGACATCTACCAACATCAAATCAACAATCTTAGAAAGATCTTCCTTGCTCAAGTGTGAGAATTCAATGACAGCGTTGAAACGGTTCAAGAATTCTGGACGGAAGTAAGGTTTCAAACGATCCATGAGTTCTGGTTTATCCGCATCTTCTGTCAAGTTAGCTTCGTAACCAAATCCAGCGTTTGAAGTGGCGATAATCACAGTGTTCTTGAAGTTGACCGTGTTTCCTTGACCATCTGTCAAACGACCATCATCCAAAACTTGAAGGAGAAGGGTGATGACTTGAGGATCCGCCTTTTCAATTTCGTCAAGAAGGACGATAGAGTAAGGGTTACGGCGAACACGTTCTGTCAAGGTATTGCTGTTATCATCGTAACCAACATAACCAGCTGTTGTACCAATCAATTTAGAAACGGCTGTGCGGTCGCTGTATTCTGACATATCCAAACGGATGATAGCATCTTTGGTTCCGAACATATCAAGAGCCAATTGTTTAGCCAACTCAGTTTTACCAACACCAGTAGGACCTACAAAGAGGAAGCTACCGATTGGACGGTTCCCTTCGTCAAATCCTGCACGGTTCCGACGGATAGCACGTGCCACTGCTTCAACGGCTTTATCTTGACCGATAACCTTAGTTTGCAAACGGTGACCCATATCTTTCAAACGTTCAATATCAGTTGCACCCATTTGAGACACTGGAATACCCGTCATCCGTTCTACTGATTCAGCCACATCGTTGATTGTTGCTGTTACTTTATGGTCTTCCGTATGGTTTTCAATTTTCTTTTCAAGTTCTTCGATTCGAACTTTTGCTTTCAAAGCTGCTTCGTAATCTTCTTTAGCCGCAGCTTCTTCTTGTTTGGTTTTTTCTTCTTCAATTTCATGTTCCACAGCATGGACATCTGTTACTGGATGTTGGGCTGCCAAGTGAGCAGCTGTCACATCGACCAAGTCAATGGCCTTATCAGGCAAGCTACGTTGTGGAATGTATTGGATCGAATAATCAACCGCTGCTTTCAAAACTTCATCTGGCAAGATGACATTGTGGTGTTTTTCATAAAGATCACGGATCCCTTGGAGGATCTTGAAAGTATCTTCAGCTGATGGAGCATTGACTTTCACTTCGTTGAAACGACGAGCAAGAGCCGCATTCTTCAAGATAGTGTTACGGTATTCATCTTGAGTCGTTGCCCCAATGACTGTCAATTCCCCACGTGAAAGAGCAGGTTTGATGATATCCGCAAGACCTTTAGATCCTTGACCATCACCTGTGCTACCTGCACCAAGAATTTGATGGATTTCATCAAAGAAGAGAATGACATTTCCCATAGCCTTGACTTCTTGGATCAGATTTTGAATATTTTCTTCAAAGCTACCACGGTATTGCGTACCAGCTTCTAGACCAGAAATATCAATCGAGATGATTTCTTTATTCTTGATAGCAGCTGGAACATCCCCGTTCACAATAGCTTGTGCCAAACCTTCTACAACTGCTGTTTTACCAACACCGGCATCACCTACAAGGACAGGGTTGTTCTTGGTACGACGAGACAAGATTTCAGCAGTTTCTTGAATTTCTTTATTACGTCCGATGACCGGATCCAATTTTCCTTCACGAGCTTCTTCGGTCAAGTTGCGACCAAGTTTTGCAAGGATCCCATCTTGTTTCATTCCTTTACCTTGATGGTGTTGCACTTGCTCGCTTCCTTCATTTGGAAGTTGACCAGTTTGGCGGTAAATAGCGAATTCTTCAGGTGTCACTTCACGACCGTTGATCATGTAGCGACGGCTTTCAGAACGAAAACCACCCATGTTTCCCATTAGTTGATTGAAAAGATCATCCATATTGTTAAAGTTGTTATTCATATTGTATACCTCTAATTTACATAATTTTAATTCATTCTTGAAAATTAGCAGACCAATTGGCTGCTGTTTGATTGTTTACATAATTTTAATTCATTTATTTAATAATAGCCCTACAGGCTAACAGTTTCTATTTTTCCTTTTATCAATTAGTTGTCTTAATTCTGGAAATAGCATATCACCATCTCCTTTCCACTATTGATATTGTAAACCAGTAGGTTTTCCCAACCTCTTTTTGTTTACATAAATTATTATAACGCAAACGAATTTCTTTGTCAACGCTTTTTTACATAATTTTTAAAAATTTTTTAAAAAAATCTGGATGTCACTCCAGATTCCACATTTAAATAGAAGTCCTTGGCTAGATAGATTTAAATTTCCCAGCTTTTTCTTGAATAGCCGTCTGTACGTTTTTAGCAAATTGACCCACCATGGACTGATCCAGTTGTTTTCCAACTACCTGGACGTCTTCTTCGGCTACTGTTGTAATCGCAGTCAATTCCTCATTGTAACGTTTCGCAACTCCTGCCTTGCAGGCCAATAAAACGGGCGCATAGACAACCCGTATTAATTCTTTTTCAAGTTTCTTGCGACTTTCGATGATCCTCATCTTATCTTTCATATCTAAATCAAAAAAATCTTTAACTGGACTATCACCCATACTTCCTCCTCTTCTATACTATGAAACTTTATCTTGTGCAAACTCCTCTTCCAGTTGGCGTCTATCTTTCCGGTAGGATTGCCATAAATTCTCTTCCTCGATTTCGATCTGTTTTAAGGCTACTTGTGCAGCTTCTCTAGCTTCGAGATCATACTCTTCGATACAGCGATGGAGGGACTCCCATCCACAACTGACATCAACTTCCTGCTCTTGTAAGAAGGAAGCTGCCATCGCAAACTCTTCTTCCAGCATCTGGGTGAAGAGCTGCTGTTTTCTTTCCACTAAGCAACGCTTTTCATCTAACTCCAAGCGCGCTTTTTGGAACTCTCTTTCCAAGTGATCTAGTTTCTTTTCCTTTTTTGAAAGAGTAGATGAAATTAATAAGCTAGTTGTTCCCACTGGTTCATTTCTCCTGCTATTTCTTGATCTTTTGTTTTTAAGAGTTCAATTCCTGCATTCACTTGCTCGTTTAAAGCATGGAATTCATTCGATAAGGACTGATATGCAGCCAAACGATTGTCAAACTTTTCTCTTACTTCAGTGACAATTGTTTGCTTTGTTGCACCAGCCTGTGCATAGGCCTCTTCTACTTCCGCAAGATTGAGAATGAAGCCTTTCGGAACGGTATGTAATACTTTCTCCAAAGCTTCTAAATCTGTATCCAGTTGTGCCTTAGATTTCTGAGCTTGCTCCAGCCCTTCATCCACTACTCGAATCAGCTCATCAGAAGCCAAGCGCGCCTGCAAAGCATCCAGATAGATCCGTTCACTTGAACTCAGTCCACCACCTGTTTTTTGTAATTTATCCTTTAGGCGATAGTAAACCTTCATCCTCTCTTCAATGATTTCCTTGCGAGTGATGGCTTCCGTTCCCTTTTCAAGAACCAAATTCCCATCCTTATCATAGATATAACCATGCATCATATGCTGTCGGCCTATATCTTTCAGATTCTTCGTTTTGAGGTGCTTAACAATCCCACTGGATTCCTTGCTTCCAGAATCCTGATAACCCAAGCTAACCAAATCTTTATGGTCAATGTGATTGTAGATTTTGTACTTCAGCGAATCTATACGCGCTTTTTGCTCGGGTGTTAAGATGGAATAGGCATTAGGACCATTGTATAGATGGACAGTCCCAATATGAGAAGCTTCCTCTTCCGTCAAACAGGCAAGCGCATACTGAATATTCATAGACCCCAGAGAGTGACCGTATAGATCGATCTTGGCATTGGGGTATTTTCGGATCACCTCTTTCAAATGAGCTGCAGCATCTTTAAATTGCGGAGGCGGGAAAGTACCTCTATCTTTGTTGTACTCTTTTAAAATGGTAGCCCCAATAAATACTGGAAACTTTGCTTGACTATCAATTAGAATATCCGTTCCCATACCATATAGATTTGCTTTCGCCTCACGATAAGCATTTGTTATTGGATTACTTCTAATACTCTTGACAAAGCTTTTTACATTATTTCCAACATTTTTATCGAGTAAACTAAACGGATAACTAATAAGTTCCGAAATATTATAATCGGCAGTTTCATCCCTTTTTTTCAAATTCTCCTTAATCTTATCTCTGGTGAATCTTTTCGCATAATCTGTCGCATAATTCGCCGCTCCATTGGGACCAAGAATGTTAGAAGCAGCAGGCAAATCTGTCTTTACCCAATCCGTAAATGTATCATGGAGTAATTTTTGTGTACTTGTTTCAGTTTCAGATCCCTTCATCAAGACTGTCACGTCATGGATTTGGGCACGCGCATCGTCTGAAGCAGTATAGGGGACTGCTTTTTGTTTTTCGCCTTGACCATTGTTAGTAAGAACGAAAACCTGCTCCTCATTATCATTTACATTATCATATATGTGAGCGACATTGCCAATGTATTCTCCAGTTTTCAACCGTACATCTTGATTATAGCTTTCTATCTCATACTCTTTATACGCAATTTCTTTCTTTATTTCATCTGAAAATGATTTATCAAAAGCCATTATTTACCTCTTAATTCATCTGATAATTCTCCTGAGATGACATAACCATTTTGTTCAAATTTGCCATCTGATTCCTCTGTTAAAGTTGTTGTGATTGTTAGGTTATTATCATCATTGATTATAACTTTTATTATTAATCCTCCCATTGGATTATACTTCAATGAATTTTCATTTATCTTGTAACTTTTTATAACTCCTTTATCTGTAAATGCGTTTGGATCTTCTTGCCTTAATAAATTTTCAATCACATCTTTTGCTTTCTTACTCTCTGCGATTTGAATCATTTCTTGTTTCTTGGCAGATTGTCCATTAAAAAAGCTACATCCTCCTAAGCTCAGGCTAAATACTACCATTATCAACACAATTAATTTACTTTTTTTCATTTCTTCCCATTTCTTTCTCTAGTTTTCTTAAAATTTATTATACAAAATTCCATCAACGTCTGAAATGTTACTTTTGTTAAAAAATGTTGCTAAATCGTTACAAGCACTAGCTATTGATGTAACATACCAACTTTGATTCAGAAATGTTTCTATTTTCCTATATTAGGGGTATTTACCTGAATGAGTTTATTTCCCAGTCTTTTCTGCTTTACTTAACAGATCACTTAATTTTGCTGAAATACCATAACTACCTGCTTCGAACTGTCCTGAATCTTCCATTTGAACAGTCGTATCGATCGTTAACTTTTTATCGCCATTGATAACGAGAGATACATTCATGCCTCCCATTGGATTGTATTCCAATTCACCTTTTATCAGGGTATAGGAGTGAATGACTCCTTCTGAAGAGAAAGCTTTAGGATCGATACTGATTAACAAGTGTTTTATCGCTCGCTCCATTTTCGTGCTTTCTGCAATCTGAATCATTTCCCTTCTCTCAGCAGCTTTATCCGTAAAAAGACTGCAACCTCCTAGAAACAAAGTCAGTAAGAATAGTAGTACAAATCGTTGTTTTTTATCAGTCATATTTCCCTCTCACTTATATTATTCGTAATGATTTTTAAAAAATGACCCAATTCTTAAAAATTTTTTCCAGAACCTAAAAAACACACCCTTACTGGGTGTGTCTCCTGTTAAATCATATATTCGACGCTATAAGTGGCATCGGATAAAATCCGTGAAAGGAATTGTTTGGTTCGTTCTTCTTTTGGACTGTTGAAGAATTCATGTGGTTCGTTTTCTTCGATGATGTGTCCGCCATCCATAAAGATGACATGATTAGCCACATCACGCGCAAAGCCCATTTCATGCGTCACCACAACCATGGTCACTCCTTCTTGGGCCAACTGCTTCATGACATCTAAGACGTCACCGACCAACTCTGGGTCTAACGCCGAAGTCGGCTCGTCTAGCAAGATCACGTCTGGTTTCACTGCGATGGCACGCGCAATCCCGATCCGTTGCTGCTGGCCACCTGACAATTGAGAAGGATAGTAATCCTTGTAAGCGAGGAGACCAACTTTTTCAAGGGCTGATTCTGCCCGTTGGATAGCTTCTTCTTTTGGAATCTTCCGAGCCACAACCAGACCTTCTAAGATATTTTCAAGCGCTGTTTTGTTGGCAAAGAGATTGTAATGCTGGAAGACAAAGGCTGTCTTTTGGCGGATTTCTAAAATTTCCTTTTTGCTGAGTTTTGAGAGATCATACTCTTTTCCACCCAAAGTCAAACGGCCTGTGTCTGCCTTTTCCAAATGGTTAAGGCAGCGAAGGAAGGTTGTTTTTCCTGATCCAGATGGACCTAAAATAACGACGACATCCCCTTGGTTGACCTTGAGATTAACATCTACCAGGACCTGGTGGTCCTTAAATTTTTTCGATACGTGTTCTACTTCTAACATCTTCTTATTTCTCCTTCTTCTATGCGAGTGTCAGGCGTTTTTCTAAGCGATTGAATCCCCACTGAATCACCCCACAAATGACAATATAAAGAATAAAAATCACTAGATAGGATTCAAAATATTGATAGCCATAAGAGGCTTCGACCTTGGCAATGGCGGTGATATCCTTGATCGTCATGACAAAGACAAGGGAAGTTCCTTTGACCAAGTTGATAACCAGGTTACACAAATTAGGCAGGGCTGAACGCAAGGCTTGTGGAAAAACAATGCGGATATAGGCTTGGCGATTAGTCAAACCAATGGCTTGCGCTGCTTCTAGCTGGCCTTTATCCACCGTCAGAATAGCTGACCGGAGAATTTCAGCCAGACTCCCTGTTGTCATCAAGCTAAAAATGATAAAGGCATAGTAAATGGGATTGATCTCAAAGACATTAAAGTGACTGCCTATGCTCTTAAAAAAGCTATTTAAGAGGCTGGGAAAGAGACTATAAAAGAAGAGAATCAAGAGAATCGGAGGCGTCGCGCGGATAAAGGCTAAGTAAACCACTGAGAAACTGCGAACACCTTTGACCTTATAAATCTGACCGAGTGCCAAAAAGAGGGCTGGAAGAAAACTCAAGAGAATCGATACGACCATGATCAGAAGGGTCACTGGAACACCACCCAAGGTGGCTAGAAATGCTTTACTAATAAAATTGAAATCCATAAGCTACCTTTCTGTTACACTGAGTCGTTTCTCAAGGAGTTGAGCGGAGAAGGAGATCACAAGGGCAATTCCCCAGTAGATCACTGCTACAGCTGTATACGTTTCGAGGGAATAATTCCCAAGATTGCGGCTGATCAAGTTGTTGCCTGCTCCCATGATATCGATAAAGCCAATGGTATAAGCCAAAGCGGCATCGCGCATAAGGTTCAAGATGGCAGTCGTCATATTTGGAAGAGCTACGCGAAAGGCTTGGGGAAGGACAATCCGCCAAATGGTTTGAGCTGGCGTCAAGCCGATACTCAAGCCTGCTTCCATCTGTCCTTTTGGAATGGCCAAATAGGCTGCCTTGAAGACCTCAGAGATCATAGCGGCAAAGAGAAGAAACATGGCAACAAGGACAAAGACAAACTTGGACCAGTGGTCAATGTCAATGCCCAACCACCAGTTCAAAAATTGGGGAAGTCCATAAAAGACCAAAAAGAGCAAGACAATCGGAGGGGTACAACGCAAAGTAAAGACATAACCTTTTGCAAGACCTGCTCCTACCTTATCTTCTGATACTTGTGCCCAGGTCAAAACCAAGCCAAATGCAGAACCGAAAACCGTCGTTAAAACCATCAAAGCTAGGGTCGCTGGTAGAGCTTGGACCAAGGTTGGAAGAAATGACCAAACCTTGGAAATGTCGTATGAGACCATGTTTCTTTTCCTTTCTGTATCCGTATAGAAATAAGGAAGCTGGGGCTATGCGCACCCAGTTCCATCTTATTTCTCTTTATCTACATAACTGAAGACATCTTCACCGAAATATTTTTTCGACAATTTAGCAAGTGTCCCATCTTTTTCCAATTCTTTGATAGCCTTGCTGTAGGCTTCCGCAAATTTTTCGTTTTTCTTATCCTTATGGATCAATGGGTAAGTTGGAATTCCTTTGTAGGCAAACCAGCTAAGTTTGTCCGCATATTGGTGGTAAGAACCATCTTTATCTGTGACAGCTTTTTCAAAGGAAAGTTTGATGTCAAAGAAGGCATCGTAACGTCCTTCAAGAACCCAAGCATAAGCATCTGCGACTTTGAAAGATTCCGCAGCTGTTAATTCGATTTGTTGGTCCTTATGCTTTTCATTGTATTCTTTAATAACATTCCACTGCGCATTTTGTGGTGAAATTGGAACCAATTTTCCTTTTTCTTTAGCGAAGTCATCGATGTTCTTGTATTTATCCGCATCTTCTTTCCGTACGGTAAATCCGATGATACTTGCCCCAATTGGTTCTTTTGGAATGATGAATTTCTTGGCACGTTCTTCGGTATACCAAGCTCCTTTGGTTCCGATATCGTATTTACCAGATTCTAGACCGATCAAGAGATCGTCATCACTGGTTCCAGTGTACTCAAACTTGTAGTCTGGTAGTTTTTCGTCAATGGCTTTGAGAACGGCTACTTCATAGCCATCTGATTCTCCTTTTTCATCAACGAAATCATATGGTACATAGTTTTGAGTGTGGGCTACTTTCAAGGTTGTTACCTTGTTCGATCCTGTTGAATCTTTGCTGTCGTTTGCATGGTTCAAGCTCCGTCCAAGAATGGTTGCACCTGCAATGGCAAGAACTGCCACTCCACCGATAATCCATGTTTTTTTACTCATACTCTGTTCTCCCTCTTTCTATTTTCCTTATTCTGCTGCAGCTTCACGAACCCATTCGATTCGTTCTTCATCAATGTCACTTGGAATGGTACAATCGGCACCGATGACCAAGCCTGTCGTTCCGGTTTCTGCGATGATGCGTTTGGTTTCTGCTTGGATCGCAGCCTTATCTCCTGTGTAAAGAAGACCATTTTTGCCATTTTCAAAACCACCAAGAACCGTGCGTCCACCGAAGATTTCGCGTCCTTCTGCTAGGCTGATTCCTTCTGGTCCGACTGCCCAGTTAATGACTTGGGCTGGGTAGTCTGTGAAGAGGTGGATATCATTGCGAGCTCCTTCGTAGCCACAAATATGAAGGATATTTACGCCACCGGCTTCATTGGCTGTTTCTAAGACATGGAGTTCACTCGGTGCAATAATGTTTTTATAAACTTCTTGTGTAACCCGCGCATCTTGGATACTTTGAACACTGAGGTAGATCCCGTCTGCTCTTGCTTCTTTAATGATTCGTTGGCTCAAACTTGCAATATCTTGGCCAATTGTATCCAATACTTTTTTAAGAGTTGCTGCATCTTGATCGATGAAGTTTGCGATCAAGTCATCTCCTCCTGAAACTTCTCCGACCAACCATTTGAAGTAGGTCACCGGAGCAAAGATATTGTAGATAGCCACAATGTCTTCTTCAAAACCAGCACGGATTTTTTTAACGAGCTCTACTTGCTCTGTGATCCATGGATGATCTGCTCCGAGTGGTTCAATCCCTGCTAAGTCAGAGATATTTTCAAGGCCTTTGTGAATGGCTGGATTTGGATAAGCAAAGTAACCATCGCTCATGAGTTTGACAAAGTCTGGTTTGACCTTGTGAAGGAAGTTTTTATGGCCATTCAGGTTTTTTTCAATAATTTCCGGATTAGAAAATCCTTTCAACCATTCTTCTTCTGTTGTAAAATGATGCCAAAATCCAACTGGCACACGGTCAACTGCTTCTCCTTTAAAAGCTTTTAACACTAATTCTCTTTTTGATGACATGTTCTTACCTCGTTCTATCTTTTCTTGTTTGTTATCTTATCACTTCAATGATACCTTGACTAATATATATTTTTTATCAAGCTCTTCATCTTTTTTTATCACTGATCTTCGAGAAGAAGAATTCCTGCTAGATCAGATGGGCGAAGGAGGGAGAGACTATGGACTGGAATTTTCTCCAGTCTTGCCATATCTGGATCTTTTTTTGCTTTCCCCTGACTACTTGCTAGAGCAGCTTTACTAAGCCCTAGAAGCAAAAACAAAACGGTTACCAGGATACACCATACATTGATCTTTTTCATCTCCCTCTCCTTTCTTCTTACAATACAGCTGCTTGACGTACCCAATCTAAGCGTTCCAATTGGAAATCATCTGGCACGGTACAGTCTGCTCCAAGGATCAAACCACGACTTCCGGCTTCTGCCACCAAGCGACGAGTTTCTTGCTCAATAGCTGCTCGTTCCCCTTGATAGAGCAAACCTTTCTTGCCATTGACAAAGCCACCCAAGACGGCACGATCGCCGAAAAGTTTACGACCTGCGGCTAGGCTAAGGCCTTCATGATGGGTCGCCCAGTTAATGACTTGAGCTGGATAATCCTTGAAGAGTTCCACTTCATTGCTGGCCCCTTCAAAACCACAGATATGAAGGATATTGATGCCTCCCGCTTCATTGGCAGCTTCTAGGACTGCGATGTTACTAGGCTCAATGATCTTACGGTATTCCTCCTCTGTCACACGCTCATCTTGGACTTGCTGGGTTGAAAAGTAAATCCCTTCAACACCTGCTTCTTGGATCAAGCGGCGACTTAAAGTAGCGATATCTCCTGCAATCACGTCAAGGACATGAGCTAAAGTTTCTGGATCTTCCTTAATAAAGTCTGCAATCTCTTGGTCTCCACGGGATTGATCCGTACGGAACCAGCGTTTCAAATAAGAAATGGGCGAGAAGATATTGTAGAAAGAAGCAATCTCTTCATGGAAATGGGAACGAATCTCCTTGACCACTTCAATTTGTTTTTCAATCCAAGGATGATGCTCTCCAATCGGTTGAATATCCTTCAATTCTTGGATTGATTGGATCTCTCTCGAATAAAGTGCACTCGGATAGCGGAAGAAGCCATCGCTCATGATCTTGACAAAATCAGGTGAAATTTCTTCTACATAGTGTTGGTGGCCCTTAATACTTTTTGCTACTACAGCCGGATTGTCTAGACCCAATTCTTTTTCTTCTTGGGTCACATAATGGAGCCAAAATCCTACAGGGATTCGTTCTACTGTTTCGCCTCGAATGGCACGAAGAACCAATTCTTTTTTACTCATACTGTGCATCCTCCTCAATATTTCTCCAATAGAAAGGCTAACTGCTTTCCTTCTGGAATTTGTAACCATGATATCACCTCGAAAAGTAGCTGACTAATATATTTTCCCTATCAAGGCCTTAAAATTTCTTTATTAGGAAAGGTATCAAAAAAACGCAAGTCCTTGAAAATAAGGACTTGCGGGTATCTTTCTTTATTCTTTCATTTTAGAAGAAAAGGGCTGCTTTGATGTTTTCTTGATCCGGTTATAGCAAAAAACTATACCCCTTCTTTTAAAGGAAAAAATGGCGTATGTTAAAGCAAAGAAACCTTTCATAACAGCATTTTTCCTCTTTTGTTCTTTTCACCGATTCCTAGACACCTTCTCCTCTTTCTTGTCAGGCAAGATTGAAAGGAGTATAATTTTTATAGAATAATTTTAAGGAGTGTACGGTTTATGAAAACAACAAAAACCACCTTTACCATCGTTTCTGCTCTTGCTTCTGTCATTTTACTGACGAGTTGTGGAAGCAATACCACTAAAACGCAAGAGACAAAAGCAAGTAGCACTAAAAATCAGGTGACGATGACCTATGACCAGCAGCGCTCACAAGAAAATACCATGTCTGTTCTCTGGTACCAAAAGGCAGCTGAAACTAAGGCTTTGTATTTACAAGGCTACAATGTCGCTACTGACCGTTTGAAAGAGATCCTCCAAACTCCTTCTGATAAGCCTTATTCCATCGTCTTGGATTTGGACGAAACTGTTTTAGATAACAGCCCTTACCAAGTTCAAAACGTCAAAGACGGTACGGCCTTCAATCCTAAAGATTGGGATGTTTGGGTGAAAAAAGCAGCCGCAAAAGCGGTGCCAGGTGCTAAAGATTTCCTTCAATATGCGGATCAAAACGGGGTTCAAATCTACTACATTTCTGACCGTACAACCTCTCAAGTAGATGATACCATTAAGAACCTTGAAAAAGAAGGCATTCCTGTTCAAGGACGCGACCACCTCATGTTCTTAGAAGATGGCGTCAAATCAAAAGAAGGCCGTCGCCAAGCTGTACAAGAAAAGACCAATCTTGTCTTGCTATTCGGGGACAACCTGGTTGACTTTGCAGATTTTTCTAAGACCTCTGAAGCTGATCGCGATAAGAAATTGGACGAATTGCAAAAAGAATTTGGTGAAAAATTCATCATCTTCCCAAATCCAATGTACGGATCATGGGAATCTGCTGTTTACCAAGGTAAAAAACTAGATGCCAAGGGACAAACAGAGGAACGTCTTAAAGCCTTGCAAGGTTTTGATAAATAAAGCAAACATCCTCGCTAGGAAAAACCTAACGAGGATGTTTTTTCTATATTAACAAATTTATTCAACTGTTACAGACTTAGCAAGGTTCCGTGGTTTGTCGATATCGAGTCCACGATGAAGGGTTGCAAAGTAGGCAATCAATTGGGTCGGCACCACCATTGAGATTGGAGAGAGGTAAGGGTGAACCGCTGTCAAGACCAAATCATCTGTCTCTTTAGCGACATTTTCCTCTGCAATGGTTAAAACATGAGCCCCACGTGCTGCCACTTCTTGGATGTTTCCACGTGTGTGGCTGGCTAGGACTGGATCAGACAAGAGAGCGATGACCGGTGTACCCTCTTCGATCAGAGCGATGGTACCGTGTTTCAACTCACCCGCAGCGAAGCCTTCACATTGGATGTAAGAAATTTCTTTTAATTTCAGACTGGCTTCCATGGCAACATAGTAATCTTGGCCACGTCCGATATAGAAAGCATTGCGGGTTGTCTCCAACAAGCCACGAACTTTTTCGTCGATCACTTCTTTTTCTGAAAGGGTTGATTCGATCGATTGGGCAACGATAGACAATTCGTGCACCAAATCAAAGGCTTTGGCCTTCTCATTGCCATTGGCTTCCCCAACAGCTTTAGCAAGAAAGGCAAGGGCTGCGATTTGAGCCGTATAAGCCTTAGTAGAAGCTACCGCAATTTCAGGACCCGCATGGAGCAACATGGTCATGTCTGCTTCACGTGAAAGAGTTGAACCTGGAACATTGGTCACTGTCAAGCTTGGAATGCCCATTTCATTGGCCTTGACCAATACTTGGCGGCTATCAGCTGTTTCACCAGATTGGCTGATGAAGATGAAGAGTGGTTTCTTGCTGAGAAGTGGCATACCGTAGCCCCATTCAGAGGAAATACCGAGTTCTACTGGAGTATCTGTCAACTCTTCCAACATCTTCTTAGACGCAAATCCAGCATGGTAAGAGGTACCAGCCGCAAGGATATAGATGCGATCTGCTTCTTGAACAGCCTTGATAATAGCTGGGTCTACCACTACTTGACCAGATTCATCTGTATAGGCTTGGATCAACTTACGCATGACAGTTGGTTGCTCATCGATTTCTTTAAGCATGTAGTATGGGTAAGTCCCTTTTCCAATATCAGAAAGGTCAAGTTCAGCCGTGTAGCTATCCCGTTCTTTGACGTTTCCATCATAGTCTTGCACTTCAACACTATCAGCCTTGACAATGACCAACTCTTGGTCATGGATTTCCATGTATTGGTTGGTTTCACGAATCATGGCCATAGCATCAGAGCAAACCATATTGTAGCCATCGCCAAGACCGATCAAGAGTGGTGATTTATTTTTTGCCACATAGATGGTACTTGGATCTTCCGCATCCATCAAAGCAAAAGCATAGGCCCCACGGATGATGTGGAGGGCTTTTTTGAAGGCTTCAAGCGTAGACAACCCATCTTCCTCAGCGAATTTTCCGATCAAGTGGGCTGCGATTTCTGTATCTGTTTGCCCCTTGAAATGGTGACCTGCTAGGTATTCTTCCTTGATTTCAAGATAGTTTTCAATGACCCCATTGTGGACCAACACAAAGCGACCTGTTTCAGAACGGTGTGGGTGAGCATTATCCTCAGTTGGTTTTCCATGAGTGGCCCAGCGGGTATGTCCGATCCCAGCTGTCCCTTCGACACCTTCTGCCTTAGATGACAATTCTGCAATGCGGCCAACTGCCTTTACCAATTGGCTCTTGCCTTCACTAGCCAGAAAAACACCCGCAGAGTCATAGCCTCGGTATTCGAGTTTTTCAAGTCCTTGAATCAAAATATCAGTAGCATTTGTATTTCCTACAACACCAACGATTCCGCACATAGTTTTTACGATATAGCCTTGCTATACTTTCCCCTTTACTTAGTCAAATGACCTATGGTCGATTTCTCAGTTACTTTAAAATTGGTCTAGTCTAATTTGACCAAAAAGCAACCAGCGGAGTCAGTATACAATGCTTCTTCCAGTTTGTCAACTAGGAAATTCAAGAAAATTGGTCTAGTTAAGGGAGGGTTAAGAAAAACCTATCAACATCTTGGTTGATAGGTTGCTTTTTCTACTCTTCAAATCCATTCCGCTGACTCAACTTACGGAACCAATGACCAGATTTTTTGAGGGTTCGTTTTTGACTTTCGAGATCCAACTCAACTAAGCCATAGCGGTTCTTGTAGCCATTGAGCCATGACCAACAGTCAATAAAGGTCCAGATCAAATAACCTTTACAGTTAGCACCATCTTGAATAGCCCGGTGGAGCTCACGAAGATGGTCTTTGACAAAGTCAATCCGGTAGTCGTCTTGGATCACGCCATCCTTGCGGAATTTTTCCTCTCCTTCAACCCCCATCCCATTTTCGGTCAGGATCCACTCGATATTGCCATAGTTTTCCTTGATATTTTGGGCAATGTCATACAAGCCTTGCTCATAGATTTCCCAACCACGGTGGGGATTGATCTTGCGGCCTGGCATAACATAAGGTTCATAAAATTGTTCAAAGAGTAGGGGAGATGCTGGATTTGGAGCATAACGAGGAGCCGCCACACGGAGTGGTTGGTAATAGTTAACCCCTAGGTAATCCACCGTATTTTCCTCGATCAAGCGCAATTCAAAAGGATCATAATCCGGCAAGAGATCACGCTCCCGTAGGATCTCCACTAATTCTTCAGGATAATGACCAAGAACAGATGGATCTAAGAAGGATTTGGCTTGAAAGAGCTCGGCAATGCGCGCAGCTTTCACATCTTCTGGATGCTGGCTCCGAGGATAGGCCGGTGTTAGATTGAGCACAATCCCGATACGATAGTTAGGATCCACCTCGTGACAGGCCTTGACTGCTAGAGAGCTTGCCAACTGGGTGTGGTAGGCTACTTTAACTGCTGCTGCTGCGTCTACCTTATGAGGAAAATGGGCATCATAAAAATAACCAAACTCCACAGGCACAATGGGTTCATTAAAGGTGATCCACTGATCGACCAGATCCCCATAGGTCTTAAAACAAAAACGCGCATATTCCTGATAAGCATAGGCAGTTTCTTTATTTTCCCAACCATCCCCTTGCTCTTGAAGAGCCATCGGTAAATCAAAATGATAGAGGTTAACCAAGAGATGAATCCCTTTTTCTTTGATCTTTTCAAAGACACGACGGTAGAAATCAACGCCTGCTTGGTTGATCTCCCCTCGTCCTTCTGGGAAAATACGGGACCACTGGATAGAGGTCCGAAAGGCAGTATGGCCGGTTTCTAACAAGAGATCCAAATCTTCTTCCCAGTGTTCATAAAAAGTCGATGTTTTCTTTGGTCCTTGCCCTTGATAAAAGCGGTTGGGCTCGATCCTATACCAGTAATCCCAGAGATTGTCTCCCTTTCCATCCTGAGATAGACGTCCTTCCGTTTGAGGGCCCGAGGTCGAACTCCCCCATAAAAAATCCTTTGGAAATTGATACATGTCCTAATCCTCCTCATTCTACTAGCTCTATTGTAGCGCATCCTCCCCCAAAACCTAGGCACAATTTACAGTCTTTCTTACGCAGATTAAAGAAAAAGCCCCTTAGGAAAAATTCCTAAGGAAGCTGGTCCTCATTATAATTCATTCACGACATAATCAAAGAGCTTGCGATCTGCTGGACTCTTGTCAAAACGCAGTTCCGGATGCCACTGAACGCCGAGGAAACGGCTCTCATCTGTGGATTGAACGGCTTCTATGATGTCATCTTTAGGATCCCGCGCGATCACTTCTAAGCCATCTGCCAAGTCTTTAATACTTTGATGATGGAAAGAATTGATGCGACTGGTCTTACCATAGATCTCTTGCAGGACCGTCTGATCCTTGGTCACCAACTCTTGGCTAGTGTACTGACCTGGATTGTCCTGCCAATGGTGTTCAATATCTTGATGCAGAGTTCCCCCTAGAGCGACATTATAGAGCTGGGTTCCACGGCAGACGGTAAAGATCGCTTTTTTAGTCGCACGCGCTTCTTCAATCAAGGCCAACTCAAAGAGATCGCGTTTCAAGAGGTAGTCATCACTGTCGATGGTGATTTCTTCTCCGTAAAACTTGGGCAAGACATTTTGTCCACCGGTGATGATGAGCTTATCAATCATTGATATGTAGTCTTTGGCCAAGGCCGCATCTCCAATTGGCAAGATCAAAGGAATCCCTCCTGCCTCTTTGACCGCTTCGACAAAACCAGTCGCCGCATAACTCATGTTCGCGTCTGGATCATCTGGGAAGGGTCTTTCATTTCCTGTAATTCCAATCACTGGTTGTTTTTTCATACTTTTTCCATATACTTTCATTCATTTTCAAAGCTTATTGTAACATAATTTTAAGCCAGACTCAATGGAGTTTTTTTGAAGAGAAGGTCTTTCCCTCTACCCCAAAAGCTTGCTGAAAGGATATAAAATTGCTTTCTATTAAAAAATTCTCAAGTGCAAAGACTTGAGAATTGTTTGTTAATTTTTGATAAATCCTTCTTTTACCAAAAAGTCACGCGCTACTTTAGCAGCAGGCTTGCCTTCTACTCCGACTTGGTAGTTCATCTGGCTCATTTGGCTCTCAGTGATTTTACCAGCTAGCTTATTAAGCACACCTTCCAATTCGGGATGTTTCTTAAGAAGAGCTTCTTTCATAAGGGGCGCCCCTTGATAAGGTGGGAAGAGTTGTTTGTCATCTTCAAGGACCACCAGGTCATAGCGAGCAAGTTCAGCATCTGTTGAGTAGGCATCCGTTATTTGAATATCCCCAGACTGGATCGCCTGGTAGCGAAGGGCTGGCTCCATGGTGGAGACTTGTAAGTTGAGACCATAGATCTTCTGCAAGCCTTTGTTTCCGTCCTCTCGGTCGTTAAACTCAAGCGTAAAGCCCGCCCTGAGTTGTCCTTCCACCTTTTTCAAATCTGAAATAGTCTTGAGTCCATACTCTTGGGCAATCTTCTTAGGCACTGCAACAGCATAGGTATTTTGATAAGCCATAGGTTTGAGCAAGGCTAGGTCGTCTTGTCGCTTGATCCCATCTCGAGCAGCTTTGTAGACTGCTTCTGGATCATGACTGACTTGTGGTGCCGGCTTGAGGAGACTTTCGGTCACCGTACCTGTAAACTCTGGATAGATAGCGATATCCCCTTTTTTTAGAGCTTCATAGAGGAAGGTGGTCTTGCCAAAATTCGGTTTGACAGTCACTGTCATATCCGTATTTTTCTCGATCAAGATCTTATACATATTGGCGAGAATTTCAGGTTCTGGTCCTAACTTCCCAGCAATGACCAGGTTTTCTTTCTTCGGTTTTGGAAGAAGACTTGGTGTATAAGAAGCTCCTAATCCAATAACCATCACAGCAAAGGCTGCAAAGATGGTCCGCAATTTGGCCTTTTCCATCCATTTGAGAAGAAGGTTAAATGCGATGGCCAAGAAGGCAGAAGATAGGGCACCGATCAAAATCAGACTGGCATTATTGCGGTCAATCCCTAGGAGGATAAAGGAACCTAGTCCCCCTGCTCCAATCAAGGCTGCTAGAGTAGCTGTCCCGATAATCATCACGGCTGCTGTCCGAATCCCAGACATGATAACAGGCATGGCCAAGGGGATTTCAAACTTCTTGAGTCGCTCCCACTTAGTCATCCCAAAGGCGATCCCAGCTTCTTCGAGGCTTGGATCAATCCCTTGCAAACCGGTGATAGTATTTTGAAGGATCGGGAAAATGGCATAGATGACAAGTGCTGTCAAGGCCGGAAGCGTCCCGATTCCCATAATAGGAATGAAGAGGCCCAAAAGAGCCATGGAAGGAATGGTCTGGAAGATCCCAGCTAGCTGTAAAACCCAGTTGCTTGTTCTTTTGTGGATACTCAAATAAATAGCTAGAGGAACAGCCAGAAAAATCGCAAGGAGCAAGGTCAGTAATGACAGTTGCAAATGTTGCCCCAGTGCAGCGAGCCAGTCCCCAAAGCGTTCTTGAAAGGTTGCAAGTAGTTTAGACATGGTGAGCACCTCCAAATAGATCTGCGACAAAGTCGTTGGCTGGCTGGGCAAGAATGGTCTCAGAATCCGCTACCTGTACAATCTCTCCTTCTTGCAGTACTGCGATCCGGTCGCCTAATTTCAAAGCCTCGTCTGTGTCATGGGTCACAAAAATAGTGGTCATACCGAATTCTTTGTGCAATTCTTTGGTAAGAGTCTGCAACTGCTTGCGAGAGATGGCATCCAAGGCTGAAAAAGGCTCGTCCATCAATAGAATCTTTGGTTCCCCAATGATGGCCCGTACAATGCCAATCCGCTGTTGCTCCCCACCAGATAATTCACTAGGCATGCGATTTGCATACTCTGCCGCAGGAAGCCCCACCTTATCCAAGAGTTCTTCTGTCTTAGAAGCAATTTGCTCCTTGCTCCAGCCCTTCATCTCAGGAATGAGAGCAATATTTTCCGCAACGGTCAAGTTAGGAAATAGGGCAATAGCTTGAAGAACATAGCCGGTACTGAGACGTAACTCCCGTTCGTCATAGTCTTTGATGCGTTTCCCATCCATATAGATATTGCCATCTGTCGGCTCCAAGAGACGGTTCACCATCTTGATCATGGTGGTTTTTCCAGATCCTGAAGGTCCCACAAGCATCATGAATTCTCCATTTTCAATGCGGAGATTGACATCTTTCAAAATGTCCTTTTCCGTGTAGCGCAAGGCTACATGTTTGTATTCAATCATTTAATCTTCCTCAAGCAACTGTCTTTCTTTCAAAACATCTATTAAACTCATAGCTGGACGTCCTAATACCATTTCGACATCTGTTGAAACCCCAGCTTGTTCCCCAGCTTTAATCGCTGTATAGGTGCTGACCCAGGCATCGTACTCCCAAGTTTGTGCTGGCCATTTTTTCCGTGACTCATAGGCTTCTTCTACTGATTCATCCACATACGTGATGGTTTTACCGCTCTCTTTTGAGAGGAGCGCTACGATTTCTTCCATGGAAAGATCCTCTGGTCCTGTTAGATTCAAGGTTTGATTTTCCCATTCCTTAGGGTTTAAGAGAATCTCTGCTGCAACCCTAGAAGTGTCCTTACGGGCAACAGCTGGCACACGGCCCCTGCCAGCCGGACCACGAATTTCTCCATTTTCAAGAGCAATATCAATAAAGAAGTCCAAGTAAAAATTATCTCTCAAAAATGTATAGGTGAATCCTAACTTCTTGATATAGGCTTCCGTCTGGGCATGATCTCGAGACAAGGTAAAGGTTGCTTTTTCATCTGCTCCGTAAAAGGAGGTATAGACGATATGCTGCACCCCCGCAAGCTTTGCGGCATCTAAAAAACTCGTGTGTTCCTCAACACGCTCTGGATTTTCCCGAGCAGAGACCATCAATAAGACATCGATACCCTTTAAGGCCTCAACTACCTCTGGAGTATTGGCATACACCATCTTACGAATTTCCGCTGACGCGTAGACTGTTGCCCGCTCTGGACTTCTTGCTAGATGGATAGAAGCAATTCCTTTTTTATCGACAAGATCAGCCACATAGGAACCTAATTTCCCTGTTACACCTGTAATTCCAATCATAACTGTTGCCTCCTTTCCCTAGATGTCATTTTCTTTAGCTTTTAGATTTGTGATAATCCGCTCTTGATAGGCTTCAAATTCTCGGATTTCTTGATCAGAAAATCCTTGGTAGAAAATTTCACCCAGTTCTTTGCTAACACGGTCGCCAATTTCTTTTTGCGCCCAACCGAGGTCTGTCAAAGAGATATATTTTTTCCTTTTATCCTGCGTACAAGGTTGAATCGTAACCAAGCCTTGTTCTTCCAATTTCTTAACCATACTGGTCAATGTATTATTAGCTAGCCCCGTCGCAAGAGCGATATCTGTCGCAGTAGCGCACCCCAACTCTTGCTTCCACAAAATCGTTAAAATTTTCCCTTGTTCACTTCTGTATTGAGCATCTGGTTCCTTGCTCAAGAGTTTTTGAAAAAGTCGCCCGTTCAATAAGCGTATCTGTAAAGCTTGGTAGCCCCCTTGCATCTTGTCCATTTTGTCTCCTTTTTATTTCTATATCGAAATATCAAAGTCATTGTACCACTGCCTGTTACATCTGTCAACTATTTCGATATAGAAATAACATTTTTTTCTAAGATGGTCTTCAAAGAATTCTTGAAGACCTCAAAATTACCAGACTTTTTCTCTTTTTTCACCATTTTTCTTGGAAGAAGAGCAACATTTAAACTCCTTTAGAACAACCACTGAGTTTTACATCTGTTCGCTGTAATGCAGAATGAAATTTGTTAAAAAGCCTCGGTAGGGTTCTTCCTACCGAAGCTTTTTTGATGAAAGAGATAAGGGTTAATGTCCTTTATGCTTGTCTCTTCGTTTTTGCTGTTTGCGTTCGAATTTCTCTTGTTTGAGCAATTGCTTTTGGACACTAGATTGATGTTTTGAAATCTTTTTCCTTTCCTCATACTGCAACTGCAATAGTTCTTTCGACTTGGAAGAAATTTTCTTCTTTACTTGTTTCTTCACAGCTCGCTGTAATCGTTTAGGATTCTTGATTTTTACATGTTGCTTAACTGTAGCTTCTGGACTAAAAGATAAATGAGTAAACTGAGTCTGTAACATCTCTAGAATTTCATCATCTTTTGGCCCCTGACCAAATGTCACACGACAAACTTGATAAGTTTCTCGATACACTTGTTCGAACAAACCATGCCAAAATCCATCTTCAAAATAAACTGTCAATCCAATTGAAATTGTTTCCACGACAGCACCTCCTTAAATCTATCCCTAAGAATGGACAACCAAGGAGGAAGGTTACTGATAGGCTTGCCTACGTCTGGACTACCAACCAGAACTGTGTTTTTATCTTAGTTGGGACTATTATAGCATATTTATAATCTTATGTTATTGCTTCTTCAAATGCCTATCAAAAAAATGAATCGTAGCCAACCAAGAATCCTTACTCTCTTTCATCAATAAACGCCAATCTTTTCGATAGCGATGATTGGGTTGATAAGCCACTGTCAACATGTGACCTATTTCATGATATTTTTTAAATGTAATGTGGTGGCCTTTATAATGTGAGACAATATTGGCTATTGCTGACGAGGCATCCCATATTTCATCAACAGTACTTCCGAGCAATAAGATTGGCGAAGAGAATCTACTAATGTCTATCCTAGCAGAGCGATCTTTAGGGATAGGTTTTCTAAAAAGTTTGCTAAACAGATAATCTCTCAGTCGAAACTTTTGATAGGTAAGTTCCTTTTGCAAATACGTCCAAGAAGAAGTATGGGAGTTCCATTTCCCTTTTATCCCTTCATACACCACATCAGAGGGTGAATTTAGTACCAAACATTGAACGTCATTAAAAATGCTCTCCTCAGCTAAAACTAACTCTGCTCCCTTAGAACGTCCATAGATTCCAATTCTTTCACTATCTACTTGATGATGCTGACGTAGATAATCCTTTGCTTCCACAAGGCACTCTAAAGGAATACGTTCCAAATTTTTTGGCAACCCCTCTAAACCAAAGTAGGCAACTGCTAAGCAAATATAACCTCTAGAAGATAGAAGCTGAGCTATATTCTGTGCCTTTTCAATCCTTCCTTCACTACCGCTCACAATAATCAATGCTGGTGCTTTTATTGCCTTTTTATCATAAAATAGTCTCCCTTGAAAATGTTTCATGTAAATATCTTGATGACTAATTTGCGAACTCATGTAATGTCTTGTGAAAGTTCTCTCTGCGACGACAGTATTACCTTGTATAATTTTGATTTCCACAAAAAAGTGATCTAATAAGGGAATTTTAGAAAGAGAGTTTGGAAGTTTCTTTTTCCTATTGGTCAAGGGCTTGGCATTAAAGAATAACCCCATTGTTGCAATATCTTCATAAGAGCCAGAACAAGATGGAGTTTGTGAAATATCAATAATACCATTCTTATCTGATACAAAAGTCGCTGTTGATTTCCATAAAACATCATGAGCTAAAAGCATAGGAGCATTGATACAATAATAATCAGATAAATACATTTCGACTCGATAGGTTTCTCTTGGTTTTAAGCCATCGATGACAATATTAAAAGATTCGTCTGCTAAATCAGACTCTGAGATCAGTTCAATTTGTATATTCATATCTTCCTCTTTTTGTTAATATAATTAACAATATAGTTTTAAAATTACCGTGATTTTTACCACGGCAATTCTTGCCATACCTGTTCAACATCATCCATCAGTTTCATAACCATTTGAAGATCCTCCTCACTATAATTTCTTAAAACTGAAAAAATGGCCTTTTCAATATGTTCTTGCTGCTCTTTATGGATATTAAAAACTTCAACACCTTTTTTGGATAATATCAGATATTTATTTTTTTCATTATCCGGTGCAAATTCAAAAGTAACGAGGTCTTTCTTGGTTAAACGTCTAACACTCTGAGTAATGGCACTCCTAGATACTTCAAGTAACTCAGATAATTTCACTAGATTCACAGGCTGATTGCGACCTATCAGGTCGATCAAATGGACTTCATTAATAGTGATTGATTTATCAATACTGTTCCTATGCTGAGCTTTTTTCAACTGTTCAAAAGCTAAAGCAAAGCTGTTAAAACGATTATTAAACTTATACAGTTCTTTCTTATTCATAGCGCCTCTCTTTTGTTAATGATATTAACAAAAATACTATTTATTGTCAAGCTGAGCCTAAAAAATCCTCCAGAGTTGAACTCTGAAGGATTTATTTTTATTTAACAACGATATTAACAAGTTTATTAGGGACACTAATCACTTTCACGATGTCCTTGCCATCGATTTCTGCTTTGACTTTTTCGTCAGCTAGAGCGACTTCTTGCAATTCTTCGCGTGAAAGATCTTTCGCGACCATGAGTTTAGCACGGACTTTTCCTTTGATTTGAACGACGATTTCAATTTCGTCTTCAACCAATTTGCTTTCGTCCCATGTTGGCCAAGCCACATAAGAGATAGACTCGCCTGTTGCTGCGACTGTTTGCCAGAGTTCTTCTGCCAAGTGAGGCGCAAATGGAGCGATCAATTGGATAAAGCCTTTGGCATAATCCACATAGAGTTTGTCTTCCTTGTTGGCAGCATTGACAAAGACCATGAGCTGAGCAATGGCTGTGTTGAATTTCATAGACTCGATTTGCTCTGTAACAGCCTTAACAGTTTCGTTGTAAACTTTGTCTAGAGCGCCATTGTTTTCCGCAACGATTTCTTTACTTGTGATCAAACGGTACACACGGTCAAGGAATTTACGGCTTCCTTCCAGACCTTCTTCAGACCAAGCGATGGAAGCATCGAGTGGTCCCATGAACATTTCATAGACACGAAGGGTATCCGCACCGTATTGTTCCACCACATCGTCTGGGTTGACCACGTTCTTGAGGGATTTAGACATCTTAGCTGGCGCTTGCTCCAACTCTTCCCCTGTTTCCACATGGAAGAAGGAACCGTCACGTTTTTCAACCTTGTCAGTTGCCACAAGAGCACCACGGTGGTCACGGTAGCTAGTTCCCAAGATCATTCCTTGGTTAAAGAGTTTTTGGAATGGCTCCTTAGTTGGAACAACACCAAGGTCATAGAGGAATTTATGCCAGAAACGAGCGTAAAGCAAGTGGAGCACGGCGTGTTCTGCACCACCTACGTAGATATCTACTGGCAACCATTGTTTGAGGAGATCCTCGTCAGCCAATTTCTCAGTGTTGTGTGGATCGATATAGCGGAGGTAGTACCAGCTTGAACCGGCCCATTGTGGCATCGTATTAGTTTCACGACGACCTTTGACGCCATCCTCACGGGTCACTTCCAGCCAGTCTGTCAAGTTGGCCAATGGGCTTTCTCCAGTACCTGAAGGGCGGATGTCCTTGGTTACTGGCAAGACAAGTGGTAGTTCACTTTCTGGAACAGCTGTCGAAGTTCCATCTTCCCAATGAATGATTGGGATTGGTTCACCCCAGTAACGTTGACGGCTAAAGAGCCAGTCGCGGAGACGGTAGGTCACCTTTTCTTGACCAAAGCCTTTTTCTTCTAACCAAGCCACAATTTTAGCAATCGCTTCTTCTTTGTTGAGACCGTTCAAGAAGTCAGAGTTGACGTGAAGGCCATCTTCTGTGTAGGCAGCCTCTTCAACATTGCCACCTTCCAAGACTTCTACGATTGGAAGACCAAACTGTTTAGCAAATTCCCAGTCACGCTCATCGTGGGCAGGTACGGCCATAACAGCACCTGTACCGTAGCTAGCAAGAACGTAGTCCGCAATCCAGATTGGGATTTCTTTACCATTGACAGGGTTGATCGCATAAGCTCCAGTCCAAACCCCTGTTTTTTCCTTGGCAAGGTCTGTACGAGCCAAGTCTGATTTAAGGCTAGCTTGGTGTTTGTAGTCCGCTACAGCCTCAGCTTGTTCTGGGCTTGTGATGGCATCTACTAGTTCATGTTCAGGCGCCAAAACAGTGAAGGTCGCACCAAAGAGGGTATCCGGACGAGTTGTAAAGACGGTGAATTCCTTGTCTGTCCCTTTTACTTTGAAAGTGACATTGGCACCAGTTGATTTTCCAATCCAGTTGCGTTGCATGTCCTTGATAGACTCTGGCCAGTCAAGGTCATCCAAGTCAGCAAGCAAGCGCTCCGCATAGGCAGTGATTTTGAGCATCCATTGGCGCATTGGTTTACGAACAACTGGATAGCCCCCACGCTCAGAGGTTCCATCTGGAAGAACTTCTTCGTTAGCGATAGCTGTGCCCAATTCTTCAACCCAGTTTACTGGCACTTCCGCTTCATAAGCCAAACCTTTTTCATAAAGCTTGGTGAAAATCCATTGCGTCCATTTGTAGTAGTTTGGATCTGTCGTGTTGACTTCACGGTCCCAGTCGTAAGAGAATCCAAGCGCATTGATTTGGCGTTTGAAGTTAGCAATGTTTTCCGCTGTGAATTCCGCTGGGTCATTCCCTGTATCCATAGCGTATTGCTCTGCAGGCAAACCAAAGGCATCCCAGCCCATTGGGTGAAGGACGTTGTAGCCTTGTGCACGTTTGAAACGGCTGAGGATATCAGTCGCTGTGTATCCTTCTGGGTGTCCTACGTGCAGACCCGCTCCAGATGGGTAAGGGAACATGTCCAATGCATAAAACTTAGGTTTTGAAGCATCTGTTCCTGTCTTAAAAGTATGATGGTCAGCCCAGTATTTTTGCCACTTAGGCTCGATTTCTTTATGATCGTAAAAACTCATAGCGTCTCTCCAATTTTCGTGATGCTCCTATTATACCATTTTTAGGCGATTTTTAAAGGTTCAGACAAAGAAAAAGACAGGTCCCATACGGGACCTGTCCATCCTGTTTTCGCTAAGAAAAGTCTATTTCACATGCTTTTCAAGTTCTTTTTGCGCTTTTTTATTGGATTCTTCTTTTTCTTTCTTCCATTGTTCACGCGCTTTGTCATAGTCTTTCGCCGCTACGACCTTGTCTTGAACTTCTAAATACTTATAGTTAAAGGTTTGACCCTTGTGGCCTGTCCAAGCAAAGGCTGCAGAGTATGGTACAGTCTTACGAACGACTGGAGAAGCCCCATCCGAATGAATCGGAATCAAGAGGGCGCTATCGGTCAACCAAGCCTGAGCCGCAGCATATTTTTCATAACGCTTGTTCACATCAGTGTTTTCTTTTTGAGCGTCCTCAATTAATTGATTGTACTCATCAAAGCCAGCTGCTTTTGCCGCCGCATTATCCGTACCAGCATCGAATCCAAAGTAAGAATTGGCATTTTCACCAGATTTACCACTGGTGATGTCGATGTAAGAAGATGGGTCCGTATAGTCTGGTCCCCAGCCCAAGTTATTGTTTAGATCCCAGTCTTGTTGGGAAGCATTTTCAGCAAAGTAAGTCACTCGTTGAAGATCATCCTCAGAAACCATATTCAGATCGATGACAATATTTTCTGCTCCCAATGTAGATTCAATCGACTGTTTGAAGGATTGGGCTTGTTTGATTCCTTCCGTATAAGTCGAAGAAGTTGGAAGGTCTAAATGAATTGGGAATTCAACTCCTTGAGACTGCAATTCTGCCTTAGCTTTGGCAAACTCTTCTTTGGCCTTGCTTGGATTGTAGAGGGTGTCTTTTCCATCTGCGACAGAGACCCCTTTCCATTCATCCCCATAAGCTTCTAAGTCTTTTTCTACTGCATCACCAAATTGTTTGCCATCGATTTGGACAAAGTTTGGTGGCGTAAAGGTATTACGGATCACCTTATTGGCACCCGCTTCCCCGTTAGTTTGCGCTACATAAGCCTTGCGGTTGAAGGCAAACATAATAGCTTGACGGAAGTCCTTGTTCAAGATTGCTTTCTTGGTAGAGGCCTTTTGAGCATCCGTGGTCTTCTTTGTGATTTCATAGGCCTGACGGTCAATGTTGAAGGAAAGGTTATAGGTTGAGGAACCTTGGTCAGTATAGACGATGTCGTCCTTATGCTTCTTCTCTACACTCTTATAGTTGGAACCATTTGGGAAAACACGGGCAACTGTATAGTCACCGTTATCAAATCCACGGATCAGAGACTCGGAGTCTTGACCATCATAATAGGTCAGTTTGACTTTACTGATCTTGACATTTTCCGCATCCCAGTATGTTGGGTTCTTTTCCAATATCGCAGAAGATTTAGAAGTGATAGATTTGATCAAATAAGGACCGCAGTATAGGATACTAGATGGAGAAGTTCCTTGACCATAGTCATCTCCTTTAGATTTCAGGAACTCTTCGTTAACCGGCATCAAGATCCCCATCGTAGTCTTAGAATTCCAGAAACTTTCTGGTTGGCTCAAGGTATATTGAACGGTATAATCATCAATAGCCTTTACTCCAACAGTTGAGAAATCAGATGTTTTCCCTGATACATAATCATCCAAGCCTTTGACAGATTTTTGGACCAAGTAAATCGCTTGTGATTTCTTGTCTGCCGCGTGTTTGAGGCCTGTGACAAAGTCTTTGGCCTTGACTTCTCCATATTCTTCCCCTTCAGAAGTCATCCATTTGACCCCTTTACGGAGTTTATAAGTATAGGTCAAGCCATCCTTGGAAACAGTCCAGTCTTTAGCAAGCGATGGGATCAAGTTCCCGTACTTGTCCACTTCCAACAAGCCATCTATCGCATTTCCTGTAAACTCGGAAGTCGATTTTTTATTGGAAATCGAGTAGTCTAAGGTATCCGGATCCTGGGTATAGACATAGCTAAATGTCTGACCACCAGAGCTACTAGATTTCCCTCCTGAGCAGGCTGCCAGTACACCAGCTGATAAAAGCAGAGCGCTGGTAGCTAAGAGTACCTTCCCTTTGTTCATATAAATCACCTCATTGTAAAAAATGTTATACTCAATTTAAATTATAGCACTTTCTAGGGAAATGTAAACGCTTTTACTGCGAAATTATTCTATTTTTCCTTTATTTTTTCAATTTCTACTTTTTCTAAAATTTTTTCAAGTTGAATCCCTGGCCTGTATGATATAATGGAATCTATGAATTATGTGAGACATTTACACAAACGACTAAAACACAGCCTCTTGTCCCTCCTTGTAGGAGTCTTGACATTAGGCCCTATTTCCACTGCCTTTGCGGACGACATCTACCAGCAAGAAGATGTCATGAAAATCGCAGCTGATGCTGGACTGGTATTGGACGATTTTTACAAGCCCAAGGCTGACATCGTCATCGACGCCAATACTGGAGCTATATTGTACGGAGACAATATCGACACGGTCCGGGACTCAGGAAGCATGGCCAAACTCATGAGTGCCTATGTAGTCTTTCGGGCCCTCAAAGAAGGCAAGATCAAATATGATACCGTGGTTACAGCAACAGAGGCAGACCAAGCCATCTCGGAAAACAATCTGTTAAGTAACTCACCTATTGTAGCTGGTGTTGACTACAAAGTATCTGAATTGATCAAGATGCTCTTTGTTCCATCTTCCAGTGCGGCCGTGATTATGCTCGCCAACGCCGTCACTGACAATGATCCCGATAAGTTTTTGGACTTAATGAATCAGTACGCACAAGAAATGGGGATGAGCCATACCAAATGGCACAATCCAAATGGGGCGATGATTTCGGTCCTTCAGGGCTACTACAATCCTCAGCGCTACGATGTCAATGCGAATAACGAAATCACAGCGCGGGACATGTCTATTCTGGCTTATCACATCGTAAACGACCTGCCAGAAATGTTGGAATACACCAAGCAAGCTCACACTACCATCATGGAAGGAACCCCCTACGAGCAAAGCTACGATAACTACAATACTTCGCTCGAAGGTGGAAAATTCGCCCTTAAAGGAACAGATGGACTCAAAACTGGATCTAGCCCGACTGCTGACTATAACTACACCGCGACCACCAAGCGGGGGAAACAACGGATTATCGAAGTGATTTTGGGGGTTGGGAACTACGACGTCGAGATCGCCGAAAGCTACCGCAATCAAATAGGGAATACCCTGGCTGAGAAAATGTTCGCAGACTACCAGTATAAAAAAATCCTTTCTGCAGGCGATCATACCATCGACGGGAAGACCATTCAGCTGAAGCAAGACTTCTATGCGACCGTTAAGAAGGGGACGAAGCCAGCCCTTAAACTGGAAGACAACCGCCTAGTCGTTCAGAACGGCTTGCAACAGGTATCTCCAAGTATTAAAGCGGGAGTGACCGTCAGTGAGTCTAAAACAACGACCTTTAGCAGTAAAAGCAAGGGACTAGATGTTATGTGGCTCTTCTGCTTCCTGCCTGCCGGAATTTTATACCTGATCTTTAAACAAACCGATCCAAAAAGAAGAAAATAGAAAAAGAACTCCCATTACCATAAGGTATGGGAGTTCTTGGTTTGTTGACAAAGTCATCTTAGAAACTTTCCTTAGGTGAGTACGGACGTCAGCGAACTTCGAAGAAGTTCCATGACTTAGTTTTGAGCCTAAGGTCTCAAAACTCCCGAGTGCCTGAAACAATTGTTTTCAGGCACTTTTCTCACGGCGGAAAGTTCCTAAGTATTTTTTAATGAGCCTTAAAAAGTATCTAATTTTAATTTTTTAGGCATCCATTAGTTTGTTTGATGTAAAAAATCAGTTTGTCTACATTATCTGTGAATGACAGATATTGATTTAGTCTAAACCTTGAACGTAGGCATCTACTGCTACGATGGCTTGGGCAATATCAGAAGCCTTCACTTCAAATGGCATTTGATGGATGGTTTCTCCTTCGATGGTGGCTTGTTGACCAACTTTGAGAAGATCTTCATAACTTGCAGTTTCAAGATGCATTTCTTTCAGAGTGGTTGGCATACCGATTTGTTGATAGAAACGAATGTATTTATTCAATTCTTCCTTAGGACGGTTTTCTAAGAACAATTGAACTAACGTTCCGTAGGCTACTTTTTCACCGTGAGTCAAATGGTGGATGTCCCCAGTAAGGGCTGTAAAGCCATTATGGATGGCATGGGCAGCTGCTAACCCACCACTTTCAAACCCAATACCACTAAGAAGGGTATTGGCTTCAATGATGTTTTCAAGAGCAGGGGTTACGACTTTGGCTTCACAAGCAGCCATGGCTTGGAGTCCATCAGCAAATAAGGTTTCTTCACAACGTTGTGCAATGGCGACACCCGCTAAGGTTTGTCGTTGACCCAACATGGTTTTTCCATTGGCTTGCATTACCGCACGCGCTTCGACCCAAGTCGCTAATCCATCTGCGATTCCAGAAGCGAGCAAACGTTTTGGTGCTTGAGAGATGACTTTGCTATCCACCAAGACCAATTCTGGGTTTTTAGAATAGAAAATATAGCGAGCAAAGGCACCTTCATCCGTGTAGATAACTGACAAAGCGGAAACGGGAGCATCTGTAGAGGCAATGGTAGGGGCAATCACAACTGGTGATTTTAAAAGATCGGCAATAGCTTTCGCACTATCGATGGTCTTTCCTCCACCAAGTCCAATGACCAAATCACAGCCATTTTCTTCTGCCAAACTAACCACACGATTGATTTCGTTATCAGAAGCTTCTCCATTAAAGAAGACTGGCAAGACTGTAAATCCATACCGAAGGAGATATTTTTCAAATCGTTCTCCTACGATTTCATAGACTACTGAGTCGCATAGTAATACAGGATGACTCCCCAGTTCTAAAATAGGTTTTGCATTTTCAAATAAGGCATTTTCCCCTTGAATGTAACGTGACGGACTTGCAAAATTTCTCATATACTCCTCCTTTATCAAATTATATTCTGATGATGAATAGCTGACCAATCATTTGCAAAATCATTCACCGCTTTTTCAATTGACGGCATTCCAAAAGCCGCTTCAAAGACATCAGCCCCAGCAGTGATGGCTTGTGCCCCTTCTTTGAATGCTCGATTGACTTGACCGACATTCTTAAAGGATGCTGCTAGAATTTTGCTTGATGATTGATTTTTTTCGATTGAATCTGCCAATTGTGCTATTACCTGTGCTGAATCAATATTCAAGTTCTCCATTCGATTATAATAGGGAGCAAGGTAATCTGCGCCTGCTTCAATAGCCAAAAGACCTTGAAATACAGTATAAATTGCGGTTGCAGTAATTTTATAACCTTCTGATTTTAATGTTTTGATAGCTGCCAACCCCTCAGGAGTAACCGGAACTTTAATAAAAACATTTCCGCCACATTCTTGTCGAATTTTCGCAGCATCTTTTAAAATACCGTCATAATCTTTCGCAACAACTTGCACATGGATAGAAGGAGCTTCACCAATGATCTCCCGAACCTCATGAATCCGTTTAAAGAAATCGATTTCTCCTTCTTTTTTGGCAATTGTTGGGTTAGAGGTTACCCCAGCAAGAGGTAACACTCGAGCCCATTTTTTTATTTCATTTATATTTAAAGTATCAAGCATAAATTCCATATACATACCTCTTTACTATAGAGTATGCTCTGTCCGTCCAATAATATCATCTTGTGTAGGTCTTGATAGTACATTGAAGAAAGCTGAGTAGCCTGCAACACGTACAATTAAGTCACGGTGTTTTTCCGGATGTTTTTGAGCATCTAATAACGTTTCTCTAGAAACCACATTATATTGAATATGGTATCCATGTAGACGATTAAAGAACGTACGGAGTAAAGCAATAAGTTTTAATTTATCTTCTTCTTTGGCTAAAGTTTGTGGGTTTACTTTTTGGTTCAGTAAAACACCACCAACTATTTCATCTGTTGGCAATTTAGAAACTGATTTTAGAACAGATGTTGGGCCATGTTGGTCCATATTGTGGGATGGAGAGCATCCTTCTGCTAGTGGAGTTCCAGCATTACGACCGTCCGGAGTAGCTAATGTTCCACGACCTTGTCCTACATTGGCTGAAATAGAAGATGTACCTGAGTAACGGATACCACCGATTGGCCCACGTCCATAGCGAGTATTTGGATATTTAGCAATTTCATCCACATAAATATCGTATGCTTCTCGAACTAAGCTGTCTGCATAGTCATCATCGTTTCCATACTTCGGTGCATCATGGATAAGCATCTCTTGGATTTCTTTTCCACGTTCGCCCTCGTAATCGGTTTCCAGAGCATGCCATAGTTCTTGTGGTGTTAAGCGCCCTTCTTCAAATACCAGTTTCTTGATCGCTGCAAGCGAATCGGATAAGTTTGCAATACCCACTTGTAAACCAGAAATATAATCGTAGACAGCCCCACCTTCTTTTAGGTGTTTTCCACGTCCAATACAGTCATCTGTCAAAGCTGAACAGAGGATATCTGGCACTTCTCTTTCAAGAGATAGGTCGATAGAGTTTTCTACGATCACACTCATGCGGGTTAAGTGGCGTAAGGTCTTGTCCCATGCTGTTTGCAATTCATCGAAGCTCTTCATGTCTTTAAAATGACCAAAGCTTGGTGCAAAGCGCTTGCCAGAAGCAGGATCGATTCCGTCATTCATCGTAATGAGCAAAACTTTAGGGAAGTTCATATAACTCATACCTGTACAGCGATATCCCCACTTACCTGGAACAGCTGTTTCTACACAACCAATTGCACTGTAATCATAAGCATCTTCTTCAAGCACGCCTTTTGAAATAAAGGATGGAATAATGATCTCATCATTATTGAAAGCAGGCATACCGAATCCGAGCTTCATAACTTCAATACATTCGTTCATGAAGCGGGCATCCAAACCAGCATGGTAACGAACAGTTAAGTTTGGTTGAGGAAGGTGAGTTTGAGCAACAGACTTCAACACTAAATAAGACAATGGGTTAACAGCGTCTTTCTTATCACGCGTTTGACCACCAATCGTAACATTTTGATAAAGCGGACTACCTGCAGATGAGAAGGTATGTGCTTGACTACGTACTTTGTTAATTGTAATAGTCTTAATCCAAAGGTTGGTCAAGCGTTCAACAATACTCTCTTCAGTTTCCCGTCCACTTTCCAAATCAGCTTTAACGTATGGATACATATATTGGTCAAAACGGCCATATGAAAGTGAGTGTCCATTTGATTCAATCTGAAGAATACATTGGATAAACCAAACAGACTGAACAGCCTCTGCAAATGTACTTGCAGGCTCGTATGGAACTTTTGAGCAAATCTCTGCAATTTCAAGCAATTCCTTCTTACGTTCAGGAGTTGCTGTCTCAGCAAGTTGTTTAGCAAGTTCAACAAATCGTTGAGCATAGGTCTTAACAGCATCAACTACGATAAAGATAGAATCGTAAAAATGGTACTTATCAATGCTAGCTGGATCCGTTAGATCTAGGGCTGCTTTAGCTTGGCGGGCTCTTTCTTCAAAACCTTTCAAGCCATATTGCAATAATTTTTGATAATTGACTGCTAAGTGGGCATCTCCTGAATTCATCTTCCCTTCCATACCGAAGAATCCTGTTTCCATATAGACAGATACTTCTTCAGGTAGAAGAGCTCCAGCTCTTGCACGTAAGTTATTATTTTCCCAGAACGGTGCGATACTACGGAGCTGCTCTTTCGTTTCTTCCGTAATATAGAAGACGTCACCATCCCGCTTTTCAAAAAGATCCAATTCCTTCAGAACGAACTCTAAAGTATATTCTGGGAAGATCGGAGCATCTTTATTAGAGGATGCTTGGTTTCCAGCAATCATGGATTCATCCTCAATATAGATTGTCATATTTTCAAGAATCTCTTTCAACATATAGGCACGTTTAAGAACATTTGGTTGTTCCTTATAACGATCATATGCCTTAGTTGCAAGAACGGCACGTTCAGCGTCGATATAAGGCTTCTTGTTTAAGACATCTTCACGATACTTATTCATGCGTTCAGTGAGGCTTCCAAAATATTCTGTTTTAATGCTTGTACTTGCTACTTCTACTTGTTTCATTTTTTCAAAACCTTTCTTTTGAAATTATTTTGTTTTCTTTCGTAACTATAGTAGCATTAAATTTTACGAATTTCAATGAATTATGGATAATACCTATAAATTCTATTCTAGTCGCACATCTGTGCACTCCTAATAAACGCACTATTTTTCAGCTTGTAATTCGTTGTTATAGGCAAGATTATCTTGGAATTTGAAGAATGGGAAATATACGACAGTCGAGGTTGCGAGAACCAGCACTTGAACGAAAGCACCTTGCCAACCTCCAACCATAAATCCAGAAATAATGGCTGGTGTACTCCAAGGAAGGGTCACACCTGAGAATGGATGCATGAACCCAATAGCAATTGAAGTATAAACAATTATCGCTGCTAAAATTGGAACGATAATAAATGGAAGGAACATCACTGGGTTCATTACAATTGGGAAGCCAAATACGACGGGTTCATTAACATTGAAGATTGCAGGAAAAGCTGCAACTTTCCCAAGTGCCTTATATTGTTTTGACTTAGCAGCAAATAACATAGCAACAACCAAACCAAAGGTTATACCTGATCCAGACAAAATAAGGAAACTATCTAGGAATTGTTGAGTTACAATGTGAGCACCATTTTCAACGGATAGCTTCCCAGCTGCCAACATTGATTTATTGGCATCCAGGTTAGAAAGTAGTAAGGCTGTTACTACACCATTGACAACTGATTGTCCGTGCACACCAAACCACCACAAGAACGAAATAAAGAAGGCAATTCCAATCGCTCCGTAAAGTGATCCTGTTAGACCTTGTAGAGGAACCTGAATGACATCATAGATCATTTCAATGAAAGTACCGCCACTTGTCACTACTTTTGATACGATATAGACAATCATTGATAGTAAGAAAATCACGAAAGCAGGAATCATCGCTTCAAATTGTTTGGCAATGGCTTGAGGTACTTGTTCTGGCATTTTAATAACAATGTGTCTTTGGATAAACACAGTATAAATCGCACCAACTACCAGACCTATAATAATAGCCCCGATAATCCCTTGACCACCAAACCATACTTTTGCAATGGCATCACCAATTGGTTCTCCCTTAGCTGGTACATAAGAAGATTTTAACAAGATAAAGTATGAAGATAGGGACAAAACTCCTGCTGGCAAGGGTTCTACTCCACTGTTTTTAGCATATGAATAACCAATGGAGAAGCACGAAATTAAGCCCATGATGGCGAATGTTCCTGAATAAACCTGCATAAATGGCTCTGTCCACGTATCGCCAAATACACTAGCAATAGCCTGATTAAGGCCTTCAAATGGTAATTGCCCAATAATCAGGAACAAACTACCAACTACCGTTAATGGAAGGATCGCTAACATCCCATCTTTAAGAGCAATAATTCCTTTCAAGTTTACAAACCGCATGATTGGAGCGATAATTTTCTGAGAATTAAAATTAGACATGGGAAGCCTCCTTATTTTTCTCCTAGCAATTCTAGAGCTAGATTTAGTACTTTCTTACCATCCAACATCCCATAATCTGCCATAGGGATGACAGCAATAGGAATATGGTTTGCCTCACAAATCGCTTTTGATTTATCCAAAGTATAAGCTACTTGAGGGCCCAACAAAGCGACATCGATTTCAGGAGCAAAATCTGCTAATTTCGCTTGAGAATAGGCATCGATTTCAGCATCAATCCCTAATTCCTTAGCCGCCACCTTCATATTATTTACCAACATTCCTGTTGAAAATCCTGCTGCACAAAACAATCCAATTTTCATCTTCTTTTCCTCCTTATTGTTTCGCTGAAAGTTCTTTACGTAAGTCAATCATTTCTTTGATCAAGTTAATCTCTGTGATTGAAGTCATTAAGTGATCTTGTGAGTGCACAAACAAAGCTGTAATCTCTGTCTTTGTCCCACCTGCTTCCTGGGCTAAAAATTGTGTTTGCAAGTTATGCGCTTCTAGCAATGCTGCATCTGCTTTCGCAATTTCGTCTTCAGAAGATGTAAAATCGCCCTCCTTAGCATATGATAAAGCTTGGTAAATATGCTGTTTAGCATCACCCGCATTTAAAATCAATCCCATAATAATTTGGTCTGCAACAATTATTTCCATGTGCACTACACTCCTTTATCAATCTACTGAAAGCGCTTTTTCTATTGTCAATATACCATTTATATTTTTGCCGGTCAATAAAAATCGCAACATTTGATTATTGTTTTTGTTTTTTGCACATTTGTGCTATTTAACTCAAAAAAATAAGGACTGCATTCCTGCTGTCCTATTTTTTAGTAAATTGCTGATCACCATCTAATTCTAAGACTTTTAAGATCGTTGCTTCATCTGTGACTAAATGATTGATATAGTTGGCTTTCAAAACCGATAAAAGTGCTTTTGCTTTCTGATCACCGTAGGCCAAAGAGATGGTGTTTGGTACCTCTCTCAATTCCTCCAATGTGATAGATATTGTTCTTTCCTGTAATTCAGGATAAACGGGGATACCTTCTTGATCAAAGAAACGACAGCATACTTCTCCTACAGCATGTTCTGACTCCAATTTCTTAAAATCATTTGATGTCAGCATATCAAACCACTGAGGATTCTTGCTATCTGCATAGCCACCAATCCCTACAGCCGCAACATCCAAACAACGCCAACTAGCTTTCAAATCCTCAAAATACTTAGAAGATAAGATGCCTTCCGTCACCTCAGAATTTTCTTGAATGACACTCGCGTTTATAAAATGACATTCCCCATGAAATTTACTCGCCATACTGTAGATCAGCGTATTGACATGGTAGCGAGCATGAATATGACTGGGACCTCCAGCTAGGGGATAAAACTGTACACCATCCAAGCGCTTCGTTCCAACTTGTTCTACCATTAATCTGAGAGACTTGCCCCATGAAAATCCGACTGTCATTCCATCTTCAATCAAATTACGAAGCATGACCGCACTTGCTTGCGCCAGTCGCTTTTCAAGGCTTTCTCGAGGTTCATCAACTAGATTCGGTATAATCTCGATAGCTTTTAAGCCATATTTTTGTTTGATATAATTTTCTAAATGGAAGAGGCGAGTATCAAAGTTTTCGATTTCAATTTTTACTACGCCCTCTTTCTTGGCCTCTGCTAGCATTCTGCTGACAGTTGTACGGTAGATTCCAGTTTCTGCTGCGATTTGCGATTGACTTTTGTCTTCAACATAGTATAGATAGGCTAATTTAGCAAGTAACTTTTTCCGTTCATCTTTCAATTGGCTTCTCCTTCTTATACTAAAGTTAAAATTGTTTGTGAATCCTCAAGTTTTTCTTTCGCTTCTTGAGATATATTCTTATCTGTTATGACTCTCGAAACTTGTGAAAGTGCAAATCGTCTGACAGTTCCACATTTCCCAAATTTACTTGAATCTGTTAAGACAATCACTTCTTTAGAAACATCGGACATAGCTTGAACAACTTCACTTCTCATCATATCTTTCCCAGTAAAGCCAAGTTCGTCATCATATCCGTCTACCCCTACAAAAGCAAAGGGAACTCTAAAAGAGCGGATTAATTCTTTCAAAAGCGGACCTACAGTCACTCTCGATTCTTTTTGAAATTCACCACCAAGTAGGATGATTTTACAAGAATCATATTCCTGAATATAATCTGCAATAAAGTAAGAATTTGTCACAATCTTGACATTCTTTTTTGTTTGGCAAATTTCTTCCGCTAGCAAGGCACATGTAGAGCCCGATTCAATCAAAACCGTGTCGTTATCCTTAATTAATTTAGCAGCTTCCCTGGCTATTCTTTTCTTGGTATCATATTGAAAGGACAGTCGAACATTGATATCATCTCCACTATTTAAAACAGCATAGCCGTGTTCTCTATGCAATAATCCTTTGGATTCTAGCTTGTCCAAATCCTTTCGAATGGTCACTTTAGAGACTTGTAATTTCTCAGACAAACTATTAACATCAATCTTTTCAAATTCCGATACTAATTTCAATATTTCATCTAAACGTTGCATTGTTTTTACCTCTTCTCTATTTTAGCAAATTTTCGAGTGAATTCAAAACAAAATAAACTTTCGTTCGTAATTGAATTAGTTTCTTAAATAATGTATAATGGACTTACTAGATTGATAGGAGAGCAAAAATATGGAACAAAATCGCGGCATAATCTTTAATATCCAACACTTTAGTATCCATGATGGCCCTGGAATCCGAACTACTGTATTTTTAAAAGGATGTCCCCTACGTTGTCCATGGTGCTCCAATCCTGAATCCCAGCGTGCAAATCCTGAAAAAATGTTGGATGCTGTTACTAAAAAGGAAACCATCACAGGAGAAGAAAAAACAGTTACCGAGATCATAGATGATGTCTTAAAAGACGTTGACTTCTACGAAGAATCTGGTGGTGGCCTTACCCTGTCTGGTGGAGAAATCTTCGCTCAATTTGAATTTGCCAAAGCTATCTTAAAAGCTGCGAAAGAAGTTGGACTTCATACTGCAATCGAAACGACAGCTTTTGTTGAACATGAGAAATTTGTCGATCTCATTCAGTATGTTGATTTTATTTATACAGACCTTAAACATTACAATACACTTAAACATAAGAAGGTTGTCGGAGTCAACAATCATCTGATTATTAAAAATATTCATTATGCCTTTGCTCAAAACAAAACAATCGTTTTACGTATTCCAGTCATTCCTAATTTCAATGACTCTTTAACTGATGCTGAAGAATTTGCTTCCCTTTTTAATTCTCTCAACATCGATGAAGTACAACTTCTCCCATTTCACCAGTTTGGAGAAAACAAATACAAGCTTTTAGGACGTCGCTATGAAATGGAAGGAATAAAAGCCCTGCATCCAGAAGATTTATATGACTACCAGCAAGTTTTTTTAGATCATGACATTCACTGTTATTTCTAATCCACTCAAAAATCCCCAAAACTAGTTTCAGTAGATTGAAACTTGGCTTTGGGGATTTTTATTTTTTTACGACCGTCGAGAAAAAGAGAGATTGCCTGGTGGGCATGGCCCACATGGTCAATCTCCTATTTTCTTCTCGCTTTTTTTACGGGCTTAGTATCTTGATTTACCAAATGATCACACGATCTTCTGGTGCGCGCCACATGCCGTCGCCTTCTTTGACATCAAAGGTTTCAAAGAATTCGTCAAAGTTTGGTAATTGGACATTGGTGCGGAGTTTTCCTGGTGCGTGGACATCGACACTTGCGAGGAGTTGCATGTACTCTGTCCGAGCTTTCATGCGCCAGATGCGAGCAAAGTTGGTGAAGAATTCTTCTGCTGAGAAATCTTCCTCTTTCTTAGCGGCTTCAAGGGCTGCAGCGATACCACCGAGGTCTGCTACGTTTTCAGAAACGGTCAATTTCCCGTTGATCTTGGCACCGTAAGAGTCTTGTCCTTCAAACTGATCGATGACTTTTTGAGTCCGAGCGGTAAAGGCTTCGTAATCTTCTGGCTTCCACCAGTCTTTCAAGCTACCGTGCTCATCAAAGGATGCTCCATTGGTGTCAAAGGCGTGGGAGATTTCATGGGCAATGACTGCACCGATTCCGCCGTAGTTGGCTGATGATGATTGGTGAAGGTCATAGAAAGGTGCTTGTAAAATCGCTGCTGGGAAGACGATTTGGTTTTGTTGCGGATCATAGTAGGCATTGACCAGGTGGGCTGGCATGTGCCATTCGCTTCGATCAACCGGTTGGTTCCACTTGCTCCAAGTATGGGCAATGGAAATTTCGTAAAGGGCTTGAGCATTTTCAACCAAGGTCTTGCTTTCGTCGATGATCTTTTTGGCGTATGTTTCTGGTAATTTTTCAGGGTAGCCGATATGTGGTGTGATGACATTGAGTTTGACAATGGCTTTTTCACGAGTTTCAGGAGCGAGCCAGTCTGCTTTTTCTAAGCGCTCCTTATAGACGTCAATCATGGTCGCTACTTTATGCTCTACGTCTGCTTTTGCTTCTGGTGAGAATTTTTCGCCCGCATACCAGAGTCCAAGCGCTTGGCTATAAGGTCCTTCTGCCAAGGCCAGAGCTGCTTTTTCTTTTGGACGAGGTTCTGGAATCCCCGTGATCATCCGTCCATATTCACCAGACAAGACACGGATTTCTTCCGTCAAGAAAGACGTCCAATCTAAAGCTGCACCAAGTTTCAATTTGGCATGAATGGTTTCCCAGTTGGCTGCCGAGTAGTATTTTGGTGCGAATTCCTTCCAGAAACGCTCTTCTGGCACGATGATTTTATCTGGTGTTTGTCCGATCACTTCAGTAAAGAAGGCATCGAGTGGCAATTCTGGGACCAAGGCCTTGAAATCTGACCACTCATAAGGATGATAGAGTTTGTTGTACTCGGATCTTTCTTCATTTGACAAGACATATTTGGCCAATTCTGCATCCGCCGCAATGACCTTATCCAGGATATCCTTGATTTCTGCCTCTGAGAATTCAAATTTAGGTAAGAGTTTTTCCATCATTTGGCGCCAGATAGCCAGTAATTCTGGGCCTTTTTCGTTGCCTTCTTCATAATAGGTTGTATCTGGCAAGATGAGAGCAAGAGACTCTCCCCACAAGACATTCATTTGGGCATTCATAAAGTCTGGTGACACGCTAAATGGCAAGAGATTTGGTTTGCCAGCTAGCTCATAGGTGCCCAACTTGCTGGTATAGTCTTCAAAGGAAGATAAGGCCTTGATTTCGTTGATCAAGGGCATAGCTGGAGCCACACCAGCTGCTTCCCGTGCATCAAAATCTGCCACCATTTTGTGGTATTTGACAAAGTTTTGCAGAATGCTATCTTCAGGCAATTCTTCTCCTCTTTGCCATTTTCCGGTAATATCCAACATCAAGTTTTCGATATCTTGGATCAAGTCCATAAAACCACCGGTTGACGGTTTGTCATCTGGAATCACAGCTGTCTCAGCCCATGCCCCATTGACGTAATCATAAAAATCATCTTGTAAACGTACCATGATCTTCTCGCTTTCATTCTTTTGTAATAACCTTATCAAAAATAGGAACTTTTTTCAATGATTTCAAGAGATTTAAGTTGAATTATTTTAAAAATTAACTTGACTTAACTTTTTATTCGTGTATAATTATTTCAAAAATTAACTTGACTTAATTTTTTTATTCATGTATATTAATGGTAAAGGAGCAAAATCATGATTCAATTTGAACATCTCAGTGTTGCTTACCAGCAAACACTGGCCTTGGAGGATCTTTCCCTCACCATCCAGGGTCCAACCATCCTAGGCATTCTTGGCCCCAATGGGGCTGGAAAATCAACCCTAATCAAGGCCATGCTAGGACTTCTCCCTCATGCGGGAAAGGTCCAGCTCGATCAAAAAGATCTCAGCCAAGTTCTTCAACGGGTGGCCTACGTCGAACAGAAATCCGCTATTGATTTCCACTTTCCCATCACGGTGAGAGAGTGCATCTCACTGGGTCTTTATCCCCACCTTTCTATCTTCAAGAGAAAAAGCAAAGAAGATCTCCAAAAAGTGGAAAATGCCTTGAAACTTGTCAATCTTCTTGATCTAGCGGATCGCCAGATCGGCCAGCTTTCAGGAGGGCAATTCCAACGGGTGCTGATCGCCCGCTGCTTGGTCCAAGAAGCGGATGTCATTTTTTTGGATGAGCCCTTCGCAGGGATTGACTCTGTCAGCGAAGACATCATCATGCAGACCCTCCAGACCTTGAAACAAGAAGGCAAGACCATTCTGATCGTCCATCACGACCTCAGCAAGGTCCCAGCTTATTTCGACCAGGTCCTCCTCCTTCATCGTAAACTGATTGCATTTGGGAAAACAGAGGAAACCTTTACCAAAGAAAATCTGCATGCAGCCTATGGGCATGAACTCTTTATAGGAGGTGGCGTCGGATGATTACAGAATTTATCGATGGATTACAGCAATTCCACTTCTTACAGAATGCCCTGATCACAGCCATCGCCATCGGGATTGTCGCTGGAGCCGTTGGATGCTTCATTATTTTAAGAGGCATGTCTCTCATGGGAGACGCTATCTCACACGCAGTTCTTCCTGGTGTGGCTCTCTCCTTTATCCTGGGCATCAATTTCTTTATTGGCGCTATTGTCTTTGGCCTCCTGGCGTCCGTCCTTATCACCTATATCAAGAGCAACTCCATCATCAAGAGCGACACTGCAATTGGGATTACCTTTTCTTCTTTCCTCGCCTTAGGAGTCATCCTGATTGGAGTCGCTAAAAGTTCCACCGACCTTTTCCACATCCTCTTTGGGAATATCTTGGCCGTCCAAGACCGGGATATGTGGATAACCATCGGTGTTGGTGCTGCGGTCTTGCTGGTGATTGTCCTACTCTTTCGACCCTTACTGCTCACATCTTTTGATCCTGTTCTGGCTCAATCCATGGGCGTCCGGGTCAAGGTCTATCACTACCTCCTTATGGTGCTCTTGACCTTGGTTTCTGTCACTGCTATGCAGAGTGTCGGAACCATTCTCATCGTCGCCATGCTCATTACACCCGCTGCGACAGCTTATCTCTATACCAATAGTCTCTGGTCCATGATGCTCCTTTCATCCGGATTAGGTGCTCTTGCATCCATCCTGGGACTCTTTATTGGCTATAGCTTAAACATCGCCGTCGGGTCTTGTATTGTCCTCACTTCTGCTGTCTTCTTTCTCATCAGCTTCTTTATCGCTCCTAAGCAGAGAAAGAATAAGCACGCTCTTTCATCTCATTAAAGGAGAAACACATGAAAAAAACCGCTTCTATCCTCGCCCTCTTTGTGGCGCTCTTATTTGGTCTGTTGGCCTGTAGCAAAGGCTCTTCTTCTGGAGCTTCTGGTAAATTGAAAGTGGTCACCACCAATTCAATCCTTGCAGATATAACTAAAAATATTGCTGAGGATAAGATCGATCTGCACAGTATCGTTCCTGTCGGCAAAGATCCTCACGAGTACGAACCGCTTCCAGAAGATGTCAAAAAGACTTCGCAAGCAGACCTCATCTTCTACAACGGGATCAACCTCGAAACCGGTGGCAATGCTTGGTTTACTAAATTGGTCAAAAATGCCAATAAAGTTGAAAACAAAGACTATTTCGCAGCTAGCGACGGAGTCGACGTCATCTACTTGGAAGGCCAAAACCAAGCTGGAAAAGAAGACCCTCACGCTTGGCTCAATCTCGAAAACGGGATCCTCTACGCTAAAAACATTGCCAAACAATTGATCGCAAAAGATCCCAAAAATAAGGACTTCTACGAAAAAAATCTAGCAGCCTATACTGAAAAACTTAGTAAGCTCGACCAAGAAGCCAAACAAAAATTCAACAATATCCCAGAAGAGAAGAAGATGATTGTAACCAGTGAAGGCTGCTTCAAGTACTTCTCCAAAGCCTACGGCGTCCCATCTGCCTATATCTGGGAAATCAATACGGAAGAAGAAGGGACACCTGACCAAATCAAAACGCTGGTAGAAAAGCTCCGGCAAACCAAAGTACCGGCCCTCTTTGTCGAATCCAGTGTCGATGAGCGTCCTATGAAAACTGTGTCTAAGGATACCAATATCCCGATCTATGCAAAGATCTTCACTGACTCGATTGCCAAAGAAGGAGAAAAGGGCGATAGCTACTACAGCATGATGAAGTGGAACTTAGACAAGATCGCAGAAGGATTGAGTCAGTAGACCATTCAGATTTCTAAACAAATCAGTGGTCCCTCCACCGGTATTGCGGTACAATAAAAACAAAAAAGGAGTCTTTTTATGGCAACATTTTTAGGAAACCCTGTGACCTTTACCGGATCTCAACTTCAAGTAGGGGAAATGGCCCATGATTTTTCATTGATCACTCCAGCTCTTGAGAAGAAATCTTTAGCTGATTTCGCTGGCAAGAAAAAAGTCCTCAGCATCATCCCATCTATTGACACTGGTATCTGTTCCACTCAAACACGTCACTTCAATCAAACCTTATCAGATATGGAAGACACTGTCGTCTTGACGGTCTCTGTCGACCTTCCTTTTGCTCAAGGTAAATGGTGCGCTGCTGAAGGGCTCGACAATGCCATCATGCTCTCAGACTACTACGACCATTCCTTCGGGAAAGCATACGGCCTCTTGATCAATGAATGGCACCTACTTGCGCGTGCTGTCTTGGTCTTAGATGCGGATAACAAGGTTACTTACGTTGAATACCTAGAAAATATCAACAGCGAACCAAATTACGACGCTGCAATCGAAGCCGTCAATGCGCTTGGATAAATGAAAAAAGAGGTCTGCGACCTCTTTTCCATTGCTATAAAATCCGATGAAGTCCATTCTGTAGGAGGACGCGCCAGCGTAAGCGAGGGATGCCTCTGAGGAAACTCCGCACGCGCTGTGCCACTTGTTGCTTGTAGCTCTTGCCTCCTTGTGCAAAGACCCCTTTTCGACTCCAGTAGCCTTCGACACTGCGATCATTTTTAGGGGCTAGATAGCGAACACCTTGACGATAAAGGACCTGCTTCCGAAAGGCTGGGTCCCAAGCTTTGACGGGGTCAATATCTAAGTCCTTATGGGTCCGTCCCCTAGCCAGCCCGTAGTTAAAACTAGCCCCATTGACAATGCCATTTTCAGAAACTTCTACTGGATCGACTTCATTGAGAAAACGCCCGGCTTGATCGAGAATATACTCCGTATGAAAATTTAACAAGACCTTGAAATTGACTTGTTGGGAGGCCCCTGATGGATAATGAAGGTGACCATCTGGCCCTAGGGAGACCTTATTGTGAAGGCGGGCAGCTGCATAAGCATCCACCGTGACCGCTCTAGCCTTTTGTATGTAAGCTTGTAAGGCCTCCTCGTCAGTCTGTCCAGCTCTGGCCTTATGCGTCCGAATCCATTGGGCTTGGTAACTTGAAAGTAGGTAGCGTAACTGGTGAACCTGGCGTTTCAAGAGCTGATCTCCCGACTGATCTGCTAAGGGATCCTTTTCAAAGGCGATTTGCACGACGTGTGAAAAAGCCTTCCAAAAGTCGGAACCTGGCGGACAATCTGGAGACATCCTACTCAGAAGAAAGGCTGTTTCTTCACAAGTTCCGGACAGGTCACTTGGCATAAGAAGAATTTTCATGACTCCCCTCAGCAAGTCTTGGGCAGCCGTTTCCGTTAGATCTTTGATCTCTTGAAACCACATGTTTTGAAACAGAGGACTGGCAAAGAAAAAGACAGACTGGTATTGTTCTTGGTAGGCTTGTGGATCTTTCAATCCCTGCAAGTGCTTCTCTAGATAGGCTAAACTACTCTCTCTCCAGCCTAATCTCACTAATTCCCGTCTGTTCATAGTGCCGTCCTTTCTATGCTACTATACTACCATCTTTTGGAGCTTGAGACAATTCTCATTACTCCACTAGCGTTTTTGAGGATATTTTTGATATACTAGAAGTGAGCGAAGAAAAGAGGAAAGCATGACACCAAACAAAGAAGATTACCTCAAGTGCATTTATGAAATTGGCACAGAAGTAGAAAAAATTAGCAACAAGGAAATCGCGAGTCGCATGCAGGTCTCTCCACCCGCTGTGACCGAGATGATTAAGCGCATGATCTCAGAGGGTCTCTTGGTGAAGGACAAGTCTCGTGGGTATTTGCTAACGGATCTAGGATCGCAGTTGGTCTCTGATCTCTACCGCAAGCACCGCTTGATCGAAGTATTTCTTCTGGAAAAACTTGACTATACAACTGAAGAAGTCCATGAAGAGGCAGAAGTTCTCGAGCATACCGTTTCTGAACATTTCATTGACCAGCTGGATCACATGCTTGGAACTCCTAAGACCTGCCCTCACGGTGGGACAATTCCAAAGAAAGGCGAAAGGCTTGTCGAAGCCTACCAAGACCGTCTCAGCGAAGCGATCCAACCTGGTCTCTATATTCTGCAAAGGGTCCATGACACCTATGAATTGTTAAAATTCTTAGACCAGATCCATCTCCAGATTGGCGATACCATCGCGTTTCAACGGTATGATGACTACACAGGCCTCTATCACTTCGTTATCCATGATCAAGAAATTTCTATCAACCAAGTGATCGCCCAACAACTCTATATCGAAAAACATGCAGTCTAACCCGACTGCATGTTTTCTTACTTATGGATTTTTTGTATCTAGCAAAATCGTCACTGGACCATCATTGATCAATTCAATCGCCATATCGGCTCCAAAGATCCCTCGTTTGACAGGGACTTCTTTTTCTAATTGATCATTAAAGGCATCATATAACTGACTGGCCATCTCTGGCTTGGCAGCCCCTATAAAAGCAGGACGGTTGCCTTTTTTTGTCTCCGCAAAGAGGGTAAATTGAGAGATTGACAAGATTTCTCCTTGGATATCTTTGACCGAAAGATTCATCTTATCTTCCTCATCTGAGAAAATACGCATCTGCGATACCTTGCGGACCGCATAATCTAAATCCTTCTGGTCATCTTCAGGACCGACACCTACTAGGAGCAGCAAGCCTTGCTGGATCGCATTGTAGACTTGACCATCAATGGAAACCGAGGCACTCTTGACCCGTTGAATCACTAATTTCATTTTATTATCCTATTTTATAAATCTATCGAGCATTCACTGCTAACCTTGAAAGAACGTCAACCACAGACGACGAGCTAACCAAGCAATAAAAGAGTTCTGAACATATCCTAGCTTCTTCAAAGAAAATCGACATCAAACAAGGCAGTGAGACGCAGGTATATTATCTAAAAATCAAAGGCTGTTCAGTTGCTTTTAGTGCGAGGCAGCGAGACGAAGACAGTACTGAAGTACGGCAAGGCGAGCTAACGAAGCAATAAAAGAGTTCTGAGCACATCCTAGCTTCTTCAAAGAAAATCGACATCAGACAAGGCAGTGAGACGCAGGCATACTATCTGAAAAGTAAAGGCTGTTCAGTTGCTTTTAGTGCGAGGCAGCGAGACAAAGACAGTACTTAAGTACGGCGAGGCGAGCTAACGAAGCAATAAAAGATAACTGAGCAGCCGATTAGCCGTTGGTACGCTTAACAGAGTACACCTCCGGCACACTCTTAATCTTATCCACAACTGTTGTCAACATAGACAGGTTTGGAATCCCAAAGGAAATGTGGATATTGGCAAATTTCATGTCTTTGGTTGGTTGGGCATTGACAGTTGAGATCATCTTAGCTGTATTGGAGAGGACTTGGAGTACATCGTTAAGAAGTCCGGCACGGTTGAGTCCATAAATATCGATATGGGCGATGTAGTCTTTAGTCGTGTTGTTATCTTCCCATTCTACATCAATCAAGCGTTGCTCGTAGTTGTCTTGAGCGCGAAGATTCATGCAGTCTCGGCGGTGAATCGCGACACCACGTCCTTTGGTGATGTAGCCGACAATTTCATCGCCTGGAACTGGGTTACAGCACTTAGCAATCCGAATCAAGAGTCCAGAAGCTCCTTGGATAACCACGCCACCTTCATGACGGACCTTCAAGGTGTCTTTTTTATTTTCAACCTTGACCTCGCCACCTTTGACCAGCTCTTCTGCTTCTGCGCGTGCCTTGGCCCGCTCTTCTTCTCGGCGCTCATCCTCCGTCAAGCGGTTAAAGATGGTAATAGCCCCAATCTCTCCAAAACCAATCGCCGCAAACAAGGCTTCTTCTGTCTTATAGCTTGATTTTTGTAGCACTTTGTCCATGTGCTTTTTATCCATGAACTTATTGGCTACCAAGTCATGCTCGTGGAATTGGGCCATCAAGAGGTCACGGCCACGGTTAATCGACAATTCCTTGTCTTGATTTTTAAAGAATTGACGGATCTTGTTGCGCGCCTTGCTAGTTTTAACAAGGGTCAACCAGTCACGACTCGGACCAAAGGAATTGGCATTGGTGATAATCTCCACCTGATCTCCTGTCCGAAGTTTGGTATTGAGGGGCACCATCCGGCCATTGACCTTGGCACCAATCGCTTTTTCCCCAACCTTGGTGTGGATCTCATAGGCAAAATCGATCGGTCCGGAATCTTTGGGAAGCGAGCGCACGGTTCCGTCTGGAGTGAAGACGTAAATCTCTTCTGCCAGGATGTCTTCTTTTACATTTTCTACGAATTCCTTGGCATCGCCTGACTGGTCTTGGAGCTCCATCATCTCCTTGATCCAGTTCATCCCAATAGCAGATTCCTTACTGTTGACTTGACCTTTGATGCCTTTTTTATAGGCCCAGTGAGCCGCAACCCCGTACTCAGCGACTTCGTGCATTTCCTTGGTTCGGATCTGGAATTCAATCGGTCCTTTAGGGCCGTAGACAGTCGTATGGATGGACTGGTAGCCATTGGCCTTCCGGTTGGCAATATAGTCCTTAAAACGCCCTGGCATTGGCTTCCAGAGCTCATGGATGTAGCCTAGCATGGCATAGACATCGCTTGGAGTATCCAGGATACAGCGGATGGCAATCAAGTCATAGATTTCATCAAAGCGCTTCTTCTTATCCTGCATCTTGCGGTAGATCGAGTAGATATGCTTTGGTCGGCCATAAATTTTTCCATGCAAATGGCGTTCCCCAGCATAGGTCTCAATCTTGTGGACGACTTCTTCCACCAACTCTTCTCGCTCGCGACGTTTTTCCTTCATCATATGAGAAATCTTGTAGAATTCTGTCTCATTCAAATAACGGAAAGACAAATCTTCAAGCTCCCACTTGACACTGGAAATCCCGAGACGGTGGGCCAGTGGCGCATAGATCTCCATGGTCTCACGCGAAATGCGTTCTTGCTTATCTTTGCGCAAATGCTTGAGGGTACGCATATTATGCAAGCGGTCAGCTAATTTGACCAAGATTACACGAATATCTTGAGACATGGCCATGAGCATCTTTCGATGATTTTCAGCCAACTGCTCTTCGTGGGACTTGTACTTGACCTTCCCGAGCTTGGTCACCCCATCGACGATCACACGCACGTCATGACCAAATTCGCGCTCTAAATCATCTAAGGTTGCATCCGTATCCTCCACGACATCATGCAAAAAGCCACAGGCTACCGTCACAGCATCCAGTTTCAGCTTAGCAAGGATTCCTGCCACTTGAATCGGGTGAATGATATAAGGCTCACCAGACTGACGGAATTGACCACTATGGCAATCAACTGCATAGACCAAAGCCTTTTGCACAAAAGCAACATCCTCAGGTGATAAATATTTTTTTGTAAGGGCAACGACTTGGTCCCCAGTTAAATTCTCTTCTTTCGGCATGTATTTTCTCCAGTTTCTTGGATACTATTTTAACACTTTTAGAAGCAGATGGGAACCAATGAAGCTACTTTAATATACGGATACTTCTCGAAGATCATTCTGGGATCCACCTTGCTTTCATCATTCTTGTAAAAAAAACTAACGAAGCGATTCCTTCACTTCGTTAGTTCATTAATTCTGTAACAACACTCACGGCGCTAAGAGCATAGAGTGGTGCTGTTTCTGCTCGTAGGATGCGAGGACCAAGTCCTGCAAGGACTGCTCCTTTAGCTGTAAAACTTTCAGTTTCTGCAGGGGAGAGACCGCCCTCTGGTCCAAAGATCAAGAGCAGTTTACTTCCAGCTTCTAAGCCTGTCAGCGACTGAAGTAAAGCTGCCACCTCACCTTCTTTTGCTGACTCTTCATAAGCCACCACGATCCGGTCAAACTGGTCAAGTTGTGCTAGAAAGTCAGACTTTTTCTCAAAAAGGGTAATGCTTGGGAGCAAATTCCGCTTGCTTTGCTCGGCTGCTCCAAGGGCGATTTTTTCTAGTTTTTCGACCTTCTTGCCCAATTTTTTACCGTCCCACTTGGCAACGGACCAGTCTGCAGGGAAGGCCCAGATTTGGCTGGCACCCAGTTCCGTTACTTTCTGAGTGATGAACTCGAGCTTGTCTCCTTTGGGAAAGCCTGATGCGATGGTCACTTGAATTGGCAATTCTACATTGTCAGCCAATTCCTCAATCAGCTCCAACTGACGCGCCTCCACATTGACCACGCGCGCCAAACGCTTGATCCCATCATCAAAGACTAGAGTAACTTCGTCATCCTCCTTCAGGCGCATGACCTGAAACATGTGCTTGCTGGTTTCCTTGTCCTCGATAGTGACAGGTGATACGGCAAGACCTTTTACAAAATACTGCTGCATGCTAGCCTCCAATCACACCGGAGACATCCTTGGTCTTCTTGAAGACGCAGGCATTCCATTCCCCTTGGATCATGTGGGTTTCAAGGAAAAATCCAGCCGACTCAGCCGACTCACGCACCATGTCCCACTTGTCCTTGATAATGCCACTCATGATCAGGTAACCTTCGTCCTTGACCAAACGATAAGCATCCTCTGTCAGATGGATAAGGATATCTGCCAAGATATTGGCCACGATGACATCTGCCTCAATCTCCACGCCTTTAAGCAAATCGCCTGGGGCTACATGAATGTTTTCCATGCCCGGATTGAGCTCAATATTTTCCTGAGCGACTCGAACCGCTACATCATCCAAGTCATAGGCAAAGATTTCCTTGGCACCAAGAAGGGAGCTAGCAATGGAAAGGACACCTGAACCAGTTCCTACATCTAGCACTGTCTCCCCACCACGGAGAACCTGCTCTAAGGCAAAGAGGCTCATCTTGGTTGTCGGGTGGGTTCCTGTTCCAAAGGCCATACCAGGATCCAGCTTGATAATCTTTTCTCCCGCCGTTGCCTCATAGTCTGTCCATGACGGCACGATGGTCAAGTCATGAGTGATACGAGCTGGTTCATAGTATTTCTTCCAGTTGTCTGCCCAGTCTTCCTCAGCCAAGGCAGTCGTCCCCATCTTGACCTCTCCTAGATCCATAAAATCCGTCAATTCTGCTAAGCGAGCCTGCAAGTCCGCTTCAACCGCTGCTACATCAACCGTTTCCGGGTAGTAGGCCGTCACCACGATTTCTTCTTGCTGCTCGACATCAGGAAAAATCTCACCAAAGCGGTCGACATTTCCCACATAATCCATGCTGTCTTCGATTGCTACCCCTTGGGCGCCTAACTCGATCAAGAGATTGGAAACCAACTCCTCACCCTCACGCTTCACTGTAACTTTTAACTCTTGCCATGTTTCCATCTGATTCTCCTTAACAATCCATTGTTTCTTCTAATTCTTTTAAAGTCTTACCGTCCTTATTTTTCCAATCCGTTCGTCCATTCGTATTCATTCCTAGTACAAAAGCAGCTGCATAAGATGGACTGGAGAACAGTTGTTTTTCTTGTAAAACACCATCTTTAATCACATTTGATTTGATTAATTCCTTACGCAATTCTTTTAGACTAGCTGGTATTGCGGGTGAATCAACCTCATCCACTTGACTGCCTTCTAAAACAACAAAACCTTCCGAAGTCTGTTCGCAGATAGCTTCAATCATTCGATTTGATTTCTTTGTTTTTCGCTTCAAATAGAGATAAGTTGAATTTTCATCAGAAACATTCTGATCCGTTTTCTTGGTCATAGGAACAAACACTCGGTACCCTAAGGTTCCTACAATCATCAAAGTATTTTCTACAACCTCATCCAACTCAGACTGCTTTTCTTCTGTTACATTCCCAGAATTGGGCTCATTCCCATTTTTGACAATAAAGCGCCCCGCGTCCTTTGCTAGTTGTGTAAATTTATTTTCCAAGTAACTAATTTCTGTGGGACCAAAGGAATTATTCTGCGTCGTCAAAATAATCACATCATTAAAATAATCTGCATGGTTATCACGAGTATGTTCCTGAACACGTAAAAGGACACCTTCACCATTTTTGCGATTCATCGCCTGCCCAATATAGGTAACATCCTTTTGCTTATTTTCATCACGACCAAATAAGAAATAAATGCCACTTTGCTTCATTTCGTCACGTGATTTTAAATCTGATAATTGAATGCGTGGAATTTTATAGATCACACCTGTCCAATTGGACAAGGTACATTTGATTATACCAGTAACTTCTCCATCCATGAGAAACATGTTGATATTTTTACTACGCTTCATCCTAATTTCTTCTCCACATAATCTCTCACTCGTTCTTGCAATTGGGGAACAACTCGATCTGACTTTAAAAACTCTTCAAAGCTCACTAACTTATAGCCCTGTCCCTCATCTCCAAAGTCAATGTGTTCAAACTCTTCTTTGGCTAGATTGCCAACTAGAAAAACGAACTGTTTTTTCTCATCCAAGAGGCCAGGATAGATCCCAGACCAGATCACTTCCTCTTTCGACAGTTGGATGTTCAATTCCTCATAAACCTCACGCGCCACACACTCAAAAGGACTTTCGTCCCCTTCGCGACCACCACCTGGCAAGTCCCACATATTGGGGTAAGGAATCGTTTCTTTATCATCGCGCAAAATGGTCAAAATTTGCCCATCACAAATCAAGGCAATCTTACAACCCGTAAATTCAAACCGTGCTTCTATGCAATCCTCAAGCATGAGCTTTCCCTCCTAGTATCTCGGATAGGGATAAAAGGCGCTTTCTTCCAGGCCAACTTTGCCTTCTTCAAAGACTTCTTGGTTCCAGACGATCTCAAAGCTCTCTGCTTCTTCGTCTGCTAAGAAATCCATGAGCTCATCCAAGGCCAGCTCAGCTGTATCTCTAAGGAAAGTCGCAAAATAGGCTAGAAACTCACGAGACAAGCCTTTTTTAGGCTCATAAGGAATCGCTGTTAAATAGGCATCTTCGTCCACATGCGACTTGGCTGGATTGTAGAAGATAACGGCTTCTTCAAAGAAAATATCCTCATCAGATTCTTCGCCAGCTTCATCAACCAATGCAACCCCGCCTGTGTTTTGCGCTTCCAAGAGAAAAGCCACTTCTACCGCATGGTTTTTCTTATCCCAATTGATCTCAAAATCAAAGGGAAAAACCTTGTCCATCTCCTCTTCTAAAACATCCAAAAATCCGTATTTAGACATAGCGTCCTCTTTCTAATTTCCCACTCTTAGAGCGGAATATGTTACAATAGTTACTACAATCTTACCATAAAAAACGCCTCTTTGAAAGGAGACAAAGCTAGAAAGGAGAAGGAAATGCCCGACAATCTCGCACTCCGTATGCGACCACGAACGATCGATCAAGTCATCGGTCAACAGCATCTGGTCGGAGAAGGCAAAATCATTCGTCGCATGGTCGAGGCCAATCGTCTGTCCTCTATGATTCTCTATGGACCTCCGGGGATCGGAAAGACCAGTATTGCTTCTGCGATCGCAGGAACGACTAAGTATGCCTTTCGGACTTTTAATGCAACTGTTGACAGTAAAAAACGCCTCCAAGAAATCGCAGAAGAAGCTAAATTTTCTGGTGGCTTGGTCCTGCTTTTGGACGAGATCCATCGCCTCGATAAAACCAAGCAAGATTTTCTCCTGCCATTGCTCGAAAGTGGTCTAGTCATCATGATCGGTGCAACGACTGAAAATCCCTTTTTCTCAGTCACACCCGCTATTCGTAGCCGCGTACAAATCTTTGAGCTGGAGCCTCTAACAACGGAGGAGGTCAAACAGGCACTGAAGACAGCGCTAGATGACCCCGAGCGTGGCTTTGACTTTCCTGTCGTGCTTGACGAGGATGCTTTGGATTTCATCGCTACCTCGACCAATGGAGATCTTCGCTCTGCCTTTAATTCTCTCGATCTAGCGGTGCTGTCGACCTCTGAAAATGCAGAAGGGATTCGCCATATTACGCTAGAGATCATGGAAAACAGCCTCCAGCGCAGTTACATCACCATGGATAAAGATGGAGACGGCCACTACGATGTGCTCTCTGCCCTGCAAAAGTCTATCCGTGGTTCGGATGTCGATGCCAGTCTTCACTACGCCGCTCGTTTGATCGAAGCTGGAGATCTACCCAGCCTAGCTCGTCGCTTGACCGTCATCGCCTATGAGGATATCGGCCTGGCCAATCCAGATGCGCAGATCCATACCGTAACAGCCCTTCAGGCAGCGGAGCGCATCGGCTTTCCTGAGGCCCGCATTCTCATCGCCAACATCGTCATCGATCTAGCCCTTTCGCCTAAGTCCAACTCAGCCTACGTTGCCATGGACAAGGCGCTAGCTGATCTTAGAAGTTCTGGCAACCTTCCCATTCCTCGCCACCTCCGCGATGGTCATTATTCCGGAAGCAAGGAACTGGGAAATGCGCAAAACTATAAATATCCCCACAACTACCCTGGCAACTGGGTCAAGCAAGACTACCTGCCAGAAAAGCTCAAACACGCTTCCTACTTTATTCCCAATGAAAATGGCAAGTACGAGCGTGCTCTCGGAGCCACCAAGGAGAAGATTGATCAATTTAAGAAAAAGTGACATCGGTTTCAAAAAAATGAGATTTTTTCTTGAAATATTTCCAAAATGTGGTATCATATACATATAGAAACGCTGTGGTGTACGAACTCACACTTAAGTGTTGACCGACTATTTTTTGTATTATTAGGGAAACAAAAGACTTCTGGCAGTATGCAGGCCGTTTCACGCGGAAGCAGCTAAGTCAGAGCGAGTTGCCCACCTGCTTAATTGCGCGGGTTCAATACAAATCGTGAAGTTTCGGCACCAATACAGCTTTTTATATTTGCCTCCTTAGCTCAGTTGGTAGAGCAGTAGACTCTTAATCTATGGGTCACAGGTTCGAGCCCTGTAGGGGGCATCAAACTTCAACAGTAAAAGCCTTGATAACCAAGGCTTTTTTGCTTGTCTATAACTGATTTGCCCCATCATTTGCCCCACATTTTTTTATGAGCAATCTTTCCAGACATCTCTGATTTGATTAAATTCTTCAAAAATTTTCTCTTCTAAAGTGTGTCCATATACTTCTACTAACATTGAAATATCTCTATGCCCTAAAATTTTTGCAATAACTCCAAGGTCAAATCCTTTGTGCCAGAGGTAGCTTCCATAGGTATGACGTGCTCCTTTTGTCGTGATAATTGGATAAATATCTAATTCATTTAAAAGAACACTTAAAGCTTTATTGACACTTGCAATATCTGGTACCAAGTGAATATATCCATAATGCTGAAAAATCATTTTATACCTATTCTTGATTCCTAGCTCTTTATTAGCTTTCTCCTGTTCAATTTTTAGGACTTGTAATATCTTAATACATTCTTCGTCTATCGGTACCATCCGAATAGACGTTTTGTTTTTTGGAGGGACAAATTTATGAGAAAGGGTATTAAACCTCCTATATGTTTTTAGCAGTCCTCTGTCAAAGTCAACTTCATTCCAAGTTAACGCTATTAGCTCTCCAAACCTCATGCCTGTTTTTAATAGAAAATAGACGATATAAGGAACAATTGAACGTTGGTAATCGAATTTTCTCTTTACTGCTAAAAGTAAATCCAGATAGTCCTTTTCTGTATGTAAATATTTCTCTTCTGTCATCTGTTGTTCTTTGGATGAAAACAACTCGACATGTTGTGTAAAATCATCTATTAGAACTTTGTCAGCAATTGCCATTTGGATGCTCTGATGAATTCCAGTATTCAACCTACCAAGAAAATTTCTACCAACTGTTTGACCATACTTATTCATTATTCTTTGGTATTCACTCGCACGAATTTGAGTGACTTTTTTATTTCCAAATAATCTTTCAATTGTGTTTTTACGGAGAAGATATTTTTTCTTTGTTTCTTCCGACCTACTACTCGGTAGAATTTTTAGTTCAAGCCATTCTTGATATAGATCGACAAGAGAAATATCTCTAGAAATTCTTTTCCCTAAACGAAGTTCTTGCAGAATCGGTTCAGCTTCTGACTCTGCAAGTTTTTTTGTTTTAAAACCGCTATTATGAGCAACAGTTTTTCCTTCGTTACGAATTTCATAAGTCCATAAATTACTATCTCCTCGCTTTCGGTAACGAACACTTGCCATATTACGCCACCTCTGTTCCTAGAATCTCATTTACAACACTTTTTGGAACAACCATCAAACGTTTGCGATTATAAAATGTATAGCCTCGTGATACAAGTAATTCTCTTGCCTGATGGATGATATCATTTGCAGTGTGAGGGCGATAGCCCATTTCAATTAATTCTTTGTTGCTAATTAAATTATTATCCATAGTTATCCTCCTTATTGATTTTCTAAAGTCAGAAACTCACCTACAAGTAGTTGTAATTCTGTATTTAATTTAGGGAGATTCTGTATTAATACTTCTTTTAATTCTTCCGCAAATTGGTTCGTTTCTTCTCTCAATAGTTTGCGGACTCTTGTTTTTTTCTTTTTGATGCTGTCTGATTTTAAATTTGGAAAAGCCAATGACAACAGTTCAGGATTGTTGAGAAAGATAATTGTAAATGCTCTTTGCTCCACTCGAATATGATCTAGCTTATAAAATCCGAAATTATCAAGTCGATTCATAATATCTTGGACCATCTCCTCCCCAATCGCTTTGGTTCTGAGTTGGAACTCCAATCTCCACCAAAACGGATTTACAGCCAAATCTAGCTTCTCTTCACGCTTGTGAGCAATGATTTCTTTATTCTTATCATATAACCTAACTTGTACATTACTACCGCTAGAACCCCAATATTTCGTCTCTAATTCGCCCCCTCGACCATAGAAGACCTTATGGGTAACACCACCTTTAATATGTTGCAAATTAACGATCTCAGGCCTGTTGAGAATGTCAAATGCCAAATCAAAACGAGACAATCGTACCGTCAATGAATTCAATCTGGCAAAGTACATTAATTGCCTCCATACTTTCATTCCATCAAATTCTTTTAAAGTGTTAGGATTGAAATCAATCCGAATCAATTGTTCACCTCCATAAGTGGATAATTGAAAAAATATAATATTGATTGAATCATACTCATTAAAATCTTTAGCTAAAGTAAAGACATCATCTCGCACGTTATCATGTATTTCAAATGAGTCAACTCTTGTACTTATTGCCTGTTTCAGATTTTTGAAAATTCGTCTTAGGGAACCCGTGTCTGTATCCCAGATAACCGTTAATCTATCAATACTGACATCTAACCTCTGTACTAATTCTCCTATTTCACATCGTTCTTGAATGCTTCTTAAATCTTGTATAGAAACCAACAAAATTGTCCCCCCTTCTTTTAGATTTTTTAGGTCTCAGAAACACCGTCAAATCAACGTTTGCTCGTTCCGTCGTTCTTTGGACGTTGTCCTAAGTGTACCTTTTTGCTGGCTGTTAGAATAGCCAGCTTTTGCTTGGCTAGAAATTGTCTGGACGGCAGTCCGCAGGACTTCGCCTGACTTCCCGTCAGGCTCGTCCCTTGTCCTTGTCCACACAATTTCTAGCTCCAAGGCTTCGAATAGTCATAAGTCATAGTCTCGTCTTCAACTTCCTCCTCACTCACTATTCCTAAACATATGAGCTATTTTGTATCATTTATAACTTATTTATAAGTTATAAATATATTTTATAAAAAATATTTGGGGTAGTCAACTAAAAACTTGATTTGTAAGTTTACAGGTGATAAAATAAGTTAAAAATAAAAACAGGAGTTTCCCATGACCTTTATTATTCAAAATTTTGGACCCAATTTGGCACGACTACGCATAGAAAAAGGAGTAAGTCAAACTCAACTAGCTGAAGACTTAGGAATTGGTAAACAGTCCATCTCTGATTATGAAAAACAAAAAAGCTATCCTACCTTTGCAAATTTAGATAAGATAGCAGAATATTTTAATGCAACTCCAACTCAACTTTTTGGAACTAGTAAAGAGATTGAATTAGAAAAGAGTGTTCTTGAATCGAATGAATACTCTGATAAAGTAAGTGAGATCTTAAAGGCTGTCAAATACATCGAAGATTTTCTAGAAACTGATGGACAGTACTTAGAGGATTTACTTTACCTAACAAGAGGCAACCAACTATACACAGAAGATGGAGATGAGTTGTATATTGATCCAACTTCTCAGAAAAGAACACTTCATAACCAATATGAACCTGGTTTTATTGTAGCAAGGGATAAATCTCCACTAGAGCTCTTAATTGAAAATAAGGACCTATTAGATTAAAAAAAGCGAGGATATGTACTGATCCCAAAAGTTAGATTTTTTCTGTCTAACTTTTGGGGTGCAGTACATTTTCAACTCTCTTATTTATTTTCTTATCTCACATAATTACTTCACATATCCAGGCTCATCAAATTCATTTTTTTCAATAACATATGCCACATTTGCATCCTTATTGATCAAAGAACATATATCTATTAAACTACAAAAGCTCTCTGACCGCAAAATTCCGTTAATTTACAACCTTATTCCTACTTTCTATTTTACTTTTCTGACAGATAAGATTATAATAAGAAGTATTTATTTTCGGAGGTTTTTATGTCATTTCTATCAAAAAATTGGGCAGGACTGTTAGTCTGTCTGATCATTTCTATCATCTCTTGGGTTTTAGGAGGCTTTCTGCCTGTTGTGGGAGCACCTGTTTTCGCCATTTTTATCGGAATGATTCTCTACCCCTTTCTCACTCCCTATAAACAACTGGATGCTGGTTTGACTTATAGCTCCAAAAAATTGCTTCAGTATGCTGTTATCTTACTTGGTTTTGGACTCAATATCTCTCAAGTTTTCGCAGTTGGAAAATCTTCCCTTCCTGTCATCCTTTCGACTATTTCTATCGCTTTAATTATTGCTTTCTTTTTCCAACGATTTTTTAACATGGATACAAAGCTAGCTACCTTGATTGGGGTAGGCTCTTCTATCTGTGGCGGTTCTGCCATTGCAGCGACTGCTCCTGTTATTCACGCCAAGGAAAAAGAAGTAGCCCAAGCCATTTCTGTTATCTTTTTCTTCAATGTCTTGGCAGCTCTTATCTTTCCAACTCTAGGTTCTTGGCTCCATCTCTCCAACGAAGGTTTTGCTCTCTTTGCGGGTACTGCGGTCAACGATACTTCCTCTGTAACAGCCACAGCTAGCGCCTGGGATAGTCTGTATCATACCAATACTCTAGAATCTGCAACCATTGTCAAACTGACTCGTACCTTAGCTATTATCCCTATTACTCTCTTCCTCTCCTATTGGCAAAGCCGTCAACAAGACAACAACCAAGGAGTAAAGCTTAAAAAAATCTTCCCCGTTTTCATTCTCTACTTCATCCTAGCTTCTCTGCTAACTACCGTCCTTACTTCTTTTGGTGTTAGCAATAGCTTCTTTTCACCTCTCAAACAGCTCTCCAAATTCCTCATCATCATGGCTATGAGTGCTATTGGTCTCAAAACTAACCTCGTTGCTATGATCAAATCCAGTGGAAAATCCATTCTTCTTGGAGCCCTTTGCTGGATTGCTATCATCCTGACTAGTCTTGGCATGCAATTACTCATCGGTATTTTCTAAGAAAAAAGGGAGCCTAAAGGCTACCTCAGAACGTAGACAGACGTCATTTTTGGCGTTTGTCTTTTTGTATGTTCAAAGATATTTTGTCTTATCATCTACTATTCCATCCAAAAATCTGATTTAAAGCAAAATAAAAAGGGATATTCCCTATCCATTTCGATAATTTTTTCATTAATTTGTTTTTCCATTTTATCCTCCGATTAGTCTCGCACTGATATTTATTGATAACAACACTATATTTCTAGTATAGCATAATCATTAGATATTATAGGTTTTCAAACCAAATGAGAGTCATTCGTTTTTGCCCCATTTTTAAATCATGACATTGGAAATACCTAAAAGTACTTCCCTAAAATCACTTATATTTCAATATTTTTAATTACTCTCAATATGAAAATCCTTTCCAAATCCATGCAGGGGGCATCTAAATCAACAGGAAAAAGCCTTGATTTATAAGGCTTTTTTGCTTGTCTATAACTGATTTGCCCCATCATTTGCCCCACATTTTTTTATGAGCAATCTTTCCAGACATCTCTGATTACGAAAAACAAAAAAGCTATCCTACCTTTGCAAATTTGGATAAGATAGCAGAATATTTTAATGCAACTCCAACCCAACTATTTGGAACTAGTAAAGAGATTGAGTTAGAAAAGAGTGTTCTTGAATCTAATGAATACTCTGATAAAGTAAGTGAGATTTTAAAAGCTGTCAAATACATCGAAGATTTTCTAGAAACTGATGGACAGTACTTAGAGGATTTACTTTACTTAACAAGAGGCAACCAACTATACACAGAAGATGGAGATGAGTTGTATATTGATCCAACTTCTCAGAAAAGAACACTTCATAACCAATATGAACCTGGTTTTATTGAAGCAAGGGATAAATCTCCACTAGAACTCTTAATTGAAAATAAGGAATTGTTTGATAAATAGAAAAAGCGAGGATAACCTCGCTTCAGATTGAAGTTAAAATCTTTAGAAGACACTTTTATAAGGACTTTGTCTTCAATCTGTGAAAAGGAGTGAAAACTCCTTTTCTTTTTGTAAGTCAGACTGAAACTTCCAAATTGTTTATTTATTTTATTGACATTTTCTATAAAAATAAGTACAATAGTTTTATTAGCAAACTATACTATATAGGGGGTATTGAAATGAAATTTTCTAATCGTTTACTGCTATTCCTTGCAGGAGTTGTTTTTGTCCTTTTAGGACTTTTCCTATTTACAAACCCAGTAGCTAATCTTGTTGCTTACAGCTGGTGGATTTCATTTGGTTTACTGGTTTCTTCTATAGCAGCTATTTTAGGCTATTTCTCTGCACCAAAAGAGCTTCGCTCACCTGTTTATCTTTTCCAAGGATTTGTTAGTCTTCTCTTAGCTCTTTACCTCGTTGCTTATGGCTTTGTGACCCTGCCGGTCGTCATTCCGACCATTGTAGGAATTTGGTTAATTGTAGAAGCCATTATTGCTTTCTTTAAAGGCAATCGTCTAAGATTGATTTTCCCTATTATTGGTAGCAATATCATGTGGGTAGCCTTGCTTGAATTTTTACTAGGTCTAGTGATTCTGTTCAATCCAGTGGCTACAGGTGTCTTTGTCGTTTATGTCATTGCCTTTTCATTTTTAGTTACTGGCTTCACCTACATTATTGAGGCCTTTCGTAAATAGTCTAGTTGCTATTTCTATCGCATTCAAAAAAGCTGGGAAATCATATTCTCAGCTTTTTCGTCTCTTTAATTATCACTTTTTCGCATTCCATTCTACGTAGAAATTTGTTTTTCCATTTTATTCTCCAATTTGATCTCGCACTGACATTTATTTATAACAAAACTATATATCTAGAATAGCATAATCATTAGGTATTATAGGTTTTCAAACAAAATACGAGTCATTCGTTTTTGCCCCGCTTTTGCCCCATTTTTAAATCCTGACATTGAAAATACCTAAAAGTATTTCCCTAAAATCAGCTATATTTCAACATTTTTGTTTATTTTCAATATGAAAAGTTCTTACAAATCCATGTAGGGGGCATTTTTTATGCACAAAAAGCCTTGAAAACCAATGCTTTTTGCTTATTTCAAAAGCATTGGCTCATATTTTTATATACTATAATGTAGCTTACGAAGTTAAATCATTCTGCACCATTGTTATTCCATTTAAAATAAAAACCAGCTTTGAACCCTACCAAACATTTGACAGCTCTTCACCGAATCCGCTATGATAAGGGTACTTGAAATTCCGAGTTTTCATAGCATTTAAAATGTAAGGAGTCCAAAATGAAAATCTATTATTCAAAATATGTCGGTGGTGGCTATCTACTCTTTGCATCGGCTATATTCATTCAAATTTTCTTTCTTCTCTTACATGGATTGATCGACTTTTCTCAACTAAATCTTCTCACTGTGATTCCAACCGTCCTCTTTTTCGCTGCTATCTACGCAACAATTGCAGGCATCAAAAGACTGACTAGCCACAGAGTCTCCTTTGAATTCACCTTTGAAGGTATTGAGGTCTATCCCGGACTCTTCTTCTCAAAAGAAATCTTCATTCCCAAAGAAGAATTGTTGCGAGCATCGTATGTTGAAGTGGACGTCAGCGACCCTGATCATGTCAACAGCAAAGCTTGCTATTTAGATTTTAACCTCAGAGAAGTCACCCAGCTAGAAGATATTTCTAAGTCAAACATCATCATCAATACAAGCACCTTGAAATTGCGTCTCGCCCTTAGCCTCTGTCGATTTAGAGAGGAAGAAAAAGCCGAGTTAGCGACCTATCTAAAAGAAAACTACGGCATTGATTTTTTCTATTAGCATGTAATAAAAAAGCCCTCCATTAGAACTTTAGAATAGCAAGATCTTTCCAAGCACTTGAAGGAAGAGTACAGAAGAACCATTTTATAGCAAAGAAAAAGCCTTGAGTTGTTCTCAAGGCTTTTTTAACTGCTCTTAGTTCCCCATTTCCCCTTTGGGTACGAGCAGATAGAAAAATAGCAAATTCAATGCAAATACGGCAACAAAGAGTCCTAATTGGGTAGCATCAATCGTTTGTTTCTCGGTCAAATCTTGGATCAGCTTTGTATAATAATAGCCTGGGAAAGCCCGTTGTAGCTTGCCAACCAGGTCCATAAATCCTCCACTTGCGCCAAGCGTATCAAAGGGAATAATGGTCATAGCGGCCAAAATAATGACAGGAAAGCCAATGGTATCAATCGTCTTGGCATCTACCCTGACCCCAAGAACAAAGCCAATCACGCTAAAGTAGATCCCCATCAAGGATAAGAGGAAAAATTGTACCAACAGGCTAGTCGTCACCGGAAAGTGAAAACATAAAACAGCAACTACTAGCACTGCTAAAAAGATCAAGCTGTTCAAAATCAGTTGTACGATCGATTGATCCCATAAATAGTTCTTGACACTATAGCTTGTAAAGTGGGATTCAAAAGAATAAAACCCGATATCTGAGGCGATCCGCTTACTAAAGGTTGCAAGGCTATTGCCAATGACCCCGATAAATACGGCAATACCTAATAAAATACTTGGCGAAACCCCTTTTTGAAGCTGATAAAAGAAGATATACCACCCTATGGGTAAAATAATGGTGAATAATACAAAGCGCTTATTTCGTAAAACTTGTTTTAATTGAATCTTTTTCATGCTTGTTCCCCTCCTTTATTCATCTCTTCTCGGAAATACTGCTCAATGGTTTGACCAGCCTGGTGAATATCCTCAACAGCCTTTGTTGCAGCAATTCGACCATCTTTTAAAATCAATACTTTTGTAAAAAAGGCATCAATTTGGTTAAAATCATGGGTCACCACAACAGATGTAAATTCTTGCTGCTCCAGCAATTTCCAAAAATTATCCACTGCTTCCAAGTCCATGCCAGTCGTTGGCTCATCTAAAAAAATCAACTTTGGATGATTCAAAATGGTTAACAACAAGGACAAGCGTCTCTTTTGACCACCGGAAAGACTTCCCACCATCTGCTCTCTTGATTCTCTTAATTCGACCATCTCTAAGAGTCCATTGATATCAGCCTGCTTCAGCTGATTCATCCGGCTTTTTAATTCGACGAATTCAGCAACGGTTAGATCCTCGATGAGCAGATCCCCCTGAGGCATCATCCCAATCTCTCTTTGAAAATCAAGCGAAGTCTTTATCGTCCCCGAATCAGCCTGGAGCTGTCCAGCGATAATGTTGAACAGGGTGCTTTTACCTGCTCCATTATTTCCCAGCAAGGCAATTTTGTCTCCTTCTTCTATCGAAAAAGACACCCCCTTTAATACAGCTTTCTCCTTAAACGATTTTGTAATAGATGCTACCTGAAACATAGGATCCCTCTTTTCTTATTGATCTTGTGTCCATTATACGTCAAAGAGAAAGCCTTGGAGGCTCTCTGTCAGAATCTGTCAAAAAATCGTCGTGAATGGTCAAAAAAGAGGCTGGGACAAAAGTCCTAGCCTCTCAATTATTTTTGGATTGTCGAGCAAGGCGCAGTGGTTGAGTGGGCTCTACTACGCTGATTTCATCAGCTTTTACAGCCCTACTCAACTGTGCGGAGGTGGGACGACGAAATCGAATTCTAACGAATGACCGATTTCTGTCCCACTCTCTCTTCTATTATTCCTTCCAAAAGGTCAGGCTCTGAGTAAATCGGTAGTTTGAACTCTTGGTAGACACTGTCGTTTTGGGATACTTTTCCAGTAATTGTTGGATCTTGTACAAGCCAAGACCGCGACCATCTCCTTTACTCGAGTAGTCTTTTTCAAAAATTCTCGCTAACTCTATTTTTTCAGCTTTTGTACTATTTTCAACTATTAAGATGAGGGAGTTCGTCTCCTGGAGCATGGCAAGGATCAGCTGGGGGTCCTCTGATTCGAGACCCGCTTCGATAGCATTGTCACAAAGGATGGATAAGAAGGTGATGAAATCTAAAACCTCGATGAATAAATCACGAACAGGTTCATCGATCTCGACAGAGATCCCAATCCCTTTATTTTGAGCCTCCAATAATTTTGCGGATAGAACACTTTTTACAGCTGGATTTTCGATGTGACTGAGTTTGGCAATATCAAACTTGCTATTGTAAAATTGCTGGCCACTCTCTCGAAGAACATTCTCATAGACTTCCCTGATCGCATTGAGATCTTCATGCTCAATACTTAATTTGAGACTTGTTAAAATATTCAGGTAATCATGACGAAAGGCACGAATCTCCCCATAGAGCATTTCGACGTGTTGGCTATAGGTGGCTAACTCCTGCAGTTGCCTATCTTTTTGCTCTAGAATCTCTTGTTTCAATCGTTCTTTGGACACTGCATTGAAATACAAGAGCATCACAAAAAACAAAATCAGATAAATACTATTTAACTGTTCCCGTAAAGCATCTGCATGTGGAATAGCATCCTCAAAAACCACCAGACCTACAACACTGACTAAATACACAAACATGGAAAGATCCATCGGGAGTAAGAAACGATTAAAATACTGCCGTTGAAACCCTACTTTTAAATCTGTAAAATCTAGTTTTAACAATTTAGTGATTCCTATATAAACAGGAAAGACCAGCAATTCAAGTAGAGCATCATACCAGCTGACAGATGCCTCATGAACAAGTACGATCCCTAACATTGGAAAGACATAAAAGGCTAAGAGACGCGCAATGAGACTCTCCATGACAACCGGGTAGAGCCCGTAAAAAATATTCAAAAGGTGTCGTATGTTACGATTTCGGTAGAAACTATAGGCAATAAATACTAAGAAATAGCCAAAAAAGCCTACCGGTGGTACAAGGGTAAAGATAATTGCGAAGAGGAAGGGGCACAAAAAGAGCCAGCGCAAGGCGAACTTTTGTCTACTGATATGACGATAGATCAGCATGCTGACGAAGAACTTTAGGTAAAATATTAGAATATCTAACAGCAATTCTTTCTCCCTCTATTTTTTCAAAGCTTCCAGTAAGCCTCTGTACTTGGTCCGTGAGATCAAGCAATTGTCCCCGTTTTCAAAAAAAGCTTTCTTTGTTTCTTTATTAATCTTCGTAATATTTTGCGGATTCACCACAAAGGAGCGGTGGCACCGATACAAGCGGGGATCTGCTTTTTCGATATCGGTAATACTAGCGTAAAATTCCAAGCGCTCTTCCTGGGTGTGTAAAATGACCTTGTGAATGGTTGGAGACGTTTCAACATACAAAATCTTATTAAAAGGAACTTGTACACGCGCCATCGCACTCTCAAACGTAAAGGCATCTTGCGCAATCGTGGTCCCAGCTTGCTCCAAGGTATAGTCGATGGCTGAGCTGATTCTCTCTTTGAACTTTTCCTTACCCAGCGTTTTATCGATAAAATCCAAGGCAGCTACTTTGTACTGAAAGGTAATGGGCATGAATTCAGAGTGAGTGGTGATAAAGACAATGGTCGCATGGGGGTCTTTCTTACGAATCTCTTTTGCGATCTCTAGACCCTTTTTCTCCTCACCTTTAATCTCGATATCTAAAAAGAATAGGTGATGCGCGCCTCTCTCTGTGATAGCATCTAGTAACTGGCTTGACTTCCCAAACACTTCTGGCGCTTTACACTGCAAGGATTTTTGACGGATGAGATCCTGCAAGACCGCTTCGATACGCGATTGTTGGATCCATTCATCTTCTAACACAAAAATCTTCAACAAAGTCCTCACTCCTTCCCCTCGACGAATATGTTCTATTTTACCATAAATGATGCCTACTGAGCCACTCTTTCAAAGGAGACTCAAAGGCCTTCTACTTTTTTTTCTTAACAAAAAAACTCTCCCGGAGGAATCCGGAAGAGCTTGCGCAAGGGGAATTTGAAAAATATTTATTAATATGAAAAAGGTCGATAAAATCTATGCTATGTTCAAACTCTCATTTTACTAACAGCGATATTACGATCAAGTTTTATTGTCAATAGACATGTATGTGGGAAGTTCTCCCCTTGCAACAATGTAGACCTGTGATCTACTCTTACTAGTATACACTAGAATTATTACAAAATCAGTTAATTTGTATTGCAATTTGTTGGCAAATATCCCTCTGCCTGAAAACACCGCAAACACCGGATTCCCAAGCATCTACGCAAGTCCTCTTTAATTAGTATTTATCATTTCTGTTACAAAATTTAAAATAAAAATATTATTCCATAACAAATAAAAATCCCAAAGCACGATAAAAAGGGAGCGAGACAGAATGAGTTTTTATAAAAACTCGTTCGTTGTCTCGCCCCCGCAAGGCTGATTAGAGCTCTTCCGAGCTTAAGAAGCGAAGGGAGAGCACAATCAGCTACTGCGTCATTCAGCTCACCCTATGATTGGTCGCGAAGATTAGAAAGAATCTTCCACTCCCTTTACGCTAGTAAGACGATTAGGTAGGCCGCACAATAGCGGCTGGCGTCAAATGATGAGAGGCAAGACCTCAATCATGTAACGGTTACGACAGAAAATAAAGAAGGCCGACAATGCCTTCTTTGTTTTCTTAGTAAGACACTTCGGCAAGGCACCATAGTGCTTGCCGTAGCCTAATGAGGTGCTTCAGCACCCATTAGACTAAGTGTGTTACATCATCCCGCCCATCATGCTTGGATCCATTCCTGGTCCTGCTGGGGCTGCTGGTTCTGGTTTGTTGGCTACGACTGCTTCGGTCGTCAAGATCAGACTCGCTACGGAAGCGGCGTTTTGAAGGGCTGAACGGCTCACTTTAACTGGATCGATGATTCCTGCATCAATCATATTCACCCATTCACCTGTTGCAGCATTGAAACCTGTTCCGACTTCGGCATTTTTCAAGCGATCAATCACAATAGATCCTTCGTAACCGGCATTGTGGGCAATTTGGCGCACTGGTTCTTCCAAAGCACGAAGAACGATATTGCGTCCGGTCGCTTCATCCCCTTCCAATTCAAGGGCTGCGACTGCAGAGATGACATTGACAAGGGCTGTACCACCTCCGGCAACGATCCCTTCTTCAACGGCTGCGCGAGTCGCATTAAGGGCATCTTCGATACGGAGTTTCATTTCTTTCAATTCTGTTTCTGTTGCAGCACCAACCTTGATTACGGCAACACCACCAGACAATTTGGCCAAACGTTCTTGTAATTTTTCACGGTCAAATTCAGAGGTTGTGGTTTCGATTTGTGACTTGATAACAGCCACACGGTTAGCGATCGCTTCTGGGTTACCAGAACCTTCGACAATGACGGTACTGTCTTTATCGACTGACACTTTAGCTGCTTGCCCAAGGGCTTCAATGGTTGCATCTTTCAATTCCAAACCAAGATCGTCTGTAATGACTGTACCACCAGTCAAGATGGCAATGTCTTCTAGCATGGCTTTGCGGCGATCTCCAAATCCTGGTGCCTTGACAGCTACGACATTAAAGGTACCGCGGATCTTGTTCAAGACAAGTGTTGGAAGAGCTTCGCCATCGACATCATCTGCGATGATCAAGAGTGGACGGTTGCTTTGAAGAATGCTTTCCAACAATGGCAAGATTTCTTGGATATTTGAAATCTTCTTGTCAGTGATCAAAATGTATGGATTTTCAAGGTCTGCCACCATTTTTTCATTATCAGTGACCATGTATTGTGAAAGGTAACCACGGTCAAACTGCATGCCTTCAACGACTTCCAGTTCTGTTTCCATTCCACGTGACTCTTCAATCGTGATAACCCCATCTTTGCCAACTTTTTCCATGGCTTCAGAGATGTACTCACCGACTTTTTCAGAACGAGAAGACACAGCAGCTACTTGAGCAATGGCTTCCTTGCTCGATACTGGGATCGCATTGTTTTTCAAAGCTTCTACTGCTGTTGCAACAGCGGTCTCAATCCCACGGCGGATGCCAATTGGGTTAGCTCCTGCAGTGACGTTTTTGATTCCTTCACGGACGATGGCTTGAGTCAAAACAGTTGCGGTCGTTGTACCGTCACCTGCGATATCATTAGTCTTAGAAGCCACTTCTGACACCAATTTGGCACCCATATTTTCAAAATGATCTTCCAATTCGATTTCTTTTGCGATAGTTACCCCATCATTTGTGATCAAGGGTGAACCAAATGATTTTTCAAGAACAACATTGCGTCCTTTAGGGCCCAACGTAACTTTCACTGTATCTGCTAAGACATCGACACCACGGACCATTGCAGAACGTGCATCAGATGAAAATTTAATATCTTTTGCCATTTCTCTTACCTCTTTCTTCTCTTACTCTACAATTGCAAGAATGTTTGATGTTCCAACGATGGTGTAGGTTTCTTCCCCATCTTTCACTTCAATTCCTGCATGGCTTTCAACCAAAACGTGGTCTCCTGCTTTTACAGCTGGAGCAATGAGTTCGCCACTTAGGGTACGCACACCTTCACCAACGGCCACTACTTCAGCTGTTTTTGTATCAGCCTTGCTCGCACCTGCGAGGACAAAACCTCCAACAGTCTGTTCTTTTTCTTCTACTTTTAAGACCACACGGTCTCCTAATGGTTTTAACATGTTCATTCCTCCATACGTGTTTTTAGCACTCTCTATACGTAAGTGCTAACTTATGTTTCTATTGTATCACTTGGTCAGAAATAGTCAAGAAAAAAACACCTCAAAAATAAATGAGATGTTTCTAAAATATCAATTTAAAATTGTCAATTTTTGATTGAAATCATCGATCACTTTTTGAAGATTGATCCGCCCGCGGTAGATGCCATATCCAAAAACAATCATGCCTAAAATTCCAACCAAGGCTAGTAAAATCCCGAGGATCAAGAGTGGGAGGAAACTTTTGTGAAAGAGATAGATCAATACCACACCAATACTGGCAATGATAAAGAGTAAGCTGAACCAACGACCAAGGTTTTCAAGCATGTGGCGTTGGTACTTGATTTCTGTTTCATATCCATTGACAAGTTCTTGTTTTGTAACCATGGGATTCCTCCTGATAAAAATTGAGAATGAAGTGCAAGTAAAGGAGGTCAGTCCACTTCATTCTCAAAAACTCCTACTAGCAAATTTGTTTTTTTTACCTTAGTATTTAAGATGTGGGTCAAAGATACCAAGGGCAACACCGATCAAAGCCACTACAACGAGAAGTAACATGACTTTGTTTGGTGAAATTTTTTTCTTAGACATCAACCACCAGCAAAGAGTGATGAAGGCTGCTGTCAAGAGACCTGGATAAACACCATCGATCTTTTCTTGGATGTTCAAGAAGACTTTTCCTTCAGAATTCTTGAATTGAAGGGCTGTTGTAACAGATACCCAAGTAGCTGCTACGGCACCGATAACCATACCACCGACAACGCTGATCGCTTTACGAAGAGCTTGTCCTTTTGGTCCTACAAGGAATTCAACGGCTTTATCCCCTAATTGGTAACCTTTGAAGAAGGCAAAGCGCATACCAAAGTAGACTAAGAGGTTCCATACGACGATGTAGAAGAGAGCACCAGCGACGTTACCACCTTTAGAAAGACCAAGGGCAATCCCTAAGAGAACTGGGATCAAGGTACCAACAACCAATGAGTCACCAATACCAGCGATTGGTCCCATCAAACCGGCACGCATACCGTTGATGGTTTCGCCATCCACTGCATCTCCGTTTGCACGCGCTTCTTCCAAACCAGCTGTGATCCCTACAACAAGAGATCCAAGTTGTGGTTCAGTGTTGAAGAAGGCCGTATAGGTTTGCATAGCATCCTTTTGTTCTTCTTTTGTGTCATACATTTCTTCTACGATTGGAAGCATAGAAGTCAAGTACCCGAAGGTTTGCATATGTTCTTGAGAGAAACAAGTCAAATGACCATAATACCAATGATGGAATGCTTTTGCTAATGTTTTCTTTGAAATTTTCTTTCTATCAGCCATTTTAAATATCCTCCTCATCATCGTCTTGGTCCACCACTCCGGCTGGAGCAGCTTTCATCGATTTGATCACTTCAAGTTCATAGTAGATTACTGCAAAGATTAATGAAACAACGGCACTGGATACCAAGTTCAATCCGAGAGATTTTGCCAAGGTAAATCCAACAAAGAATGGAATGAAGTCAGTTGCTTCTGTAACAATTTGTTTCAACAAGATGGCAATACCGACACATGGGAGAAGAGCACCGACTGTAAAGAGGGCTTTCATCCAGTAACCATCCATAGGAAGGTATTGTTTCATCAAATCAACCATGTTTTCACCGTATTTGGTGATAATCATTGTTGGAAGGAAAGAGAAGAGGAAGTGAGAGATCCAAGGGTAAACCCAGTCAACTGCGTAGAGTTTTTTGAAGTTTCCTTCTTCAACGGCTTTCCAACCGATGTGTTGCCATACCAAGTTCATAGTAGCGGTACCGTAGAAAAGAACTGTACCGATTGTCCCAACGGCTGCACCGATTGGAGCTGCAGCTGCGGCGATTCCAGCTTCATCTGTGATGTTGTTGGCATGCACAAACAAGATAGCAAGAGGAACACCGATGTAAGAGATGGCACGCACATCGGCAGATACGGTACCACCAGGTGTTACCAAGGCGATATAAACGACTTGAAGGGCAACCCCGACCATAATACCAGTTGTCACATCTCCAAGAATTAAACCTGAAATCAACCCACCGATCAAAGGACGACCGAGTGTATAGTTCCCGATACTGGAACCTCCCATACCAGGCATTGAAGACAAGCTGGCGAAAATACCAAGCAAGATTGCTTGAATCCATGAAATTGTCATAACAAACGCTCCTTTTGTTTGTAAATTTATTTACCTAACAGATGAGACTGTTAGTTTTAAAAACCAAATTTTGATTTGAAATCATCCCAATAACCGATGGAAACATCTGGCAACAATTGGAATTTCACCTTGTAGCCTGCTGCTTGAATGGCTTGGAAGGCTTCTGCTTCTTCCTGAGTGATAGATTGGTTATTTCCCAATTTCACAGCTCCAGGACGATCATTTGCAGGGCCAACAATGATTTCTTTGACATCACCTGGGACAAACCCTTGGTCGACCAAAATTTCCTTCATATCGATTGGATTTTTGGTGATCAAGAAGTAACGACTATCTGATTCTGTTACTTTTGCTGATTTTTCCTTAAAGGCTTCCTTTGTCCATACAAAGGTTTTCTTGTCTGATGCGCCTTTGTAAGCTTGGATCAAAACCTTGTTTGATGCTGCTGCATCGTTTACGGCAATCAAACCATCACATGGTTTTTCCTTTGCCCAGCGTGTGACTGTCTGACCGTGAATCATGCGGTCATCAATCCGTACAAATGTTACTACCATAAGGTACCTCCCTATTAAATATCGTCATCATCTTCTTCAGCACCAGTGGCTGAAACTTCAAAAGGCTGTAGTGCAGATCGTGCTTCTGATAAGATGGTAGCTGACAAATCGTCTCCATCCAACACATCCTTCATCACAACTGCCGTCAAGGCCATGGTGAGGTTCATCCCACCAAGGATCAAGGCTCCATCGAGCTTTCCAGCTTCTTCTAGAACCGTGGCTGCAGTGGTTAATGGACTACCACCTACGATATCTGCCAAGACCAAAACAGAATCATCAGCTGTCAATCCTGAAATGCTCTCTCTGAAATCAACTGCGAAGTCATCGACCGATTTTCCTTCTTTGAGTCCAACTGCGATGACCTGATCCAACTTGTCACCAGCAAACATGGCTAGTGATGTTTTTAGACCTTCTGCCAGTCCACCATGACTGACCAAAACGAGGTATTTCATTTTGCTACGCCTCCTTTATTTGACTCTATTGTAGACTATTTGAAAGCGCTTTTACATTGTCAAATGTCACATTCCCAATATGACATTTAGCAATAAAAAAATGACATCTGTCACTTGACAAAATGCCATCTTATTTTACTCTAAACTCCTACCTGTAGACTACTTTCAATCTCCCTCTGAATTTGAGGCAAGCGGTTCTCAACATCTTGATCGCGCAAGGCATTGCCAATCAAGTAATCTAACTTTTCTAACAGCTCTTTTGAGACATTTTTCGGGCTACTTTCAACAGCTTGTTCCATGATGCGGTTCAAGGTCTGATTGGTCAAGGAATCCGTCCCAAAATCATCTACCTGCAGGAGGTCTTTACTAGAGCGACTCTTGACTACCTGTGGCATGACGGAGATCCCTTGGGATTGGGCAAAGAGGGTTTGTTGAATGTCTGGATCCTCTGTCAAAACTTGCATCAACTCCCAAGCTAACTTGGAATGAGAACTTCGGGCTGACATAGCAAAAGAAGTCGTCGTGACCAAGGTTGCCTTGGTTGTTTTTGACTTAGCAGGCATTGGGATACAGGTCCAGGTAAAGTTTGAATATTTAGAAACATGGTAGGGATACGGTTTATAGGTCCGATATTGGGCCAAGGTCATGGGATAAAAGGCGACTTTCCCCTGGTCAAAATCTTTAGAGCTCACCTTGTAATTTTTATTTAGATCTTCCAATTTTTGCAGAAAAGTCAAAGACTCTTTGACTTCTGGAGCTGTCAGCTTGAGCATGCCTCCTTGGAAGAGATGACCTCCATTTGCCGCCAAGGCTTCTTTCCAGGTGTATTCTGTACTTCCAAATTGGTCCAATTGCCCATCTCCATTGGTATCCTTGGTCAGTTTCTTGCAAATCGTATAGAACTCTTCAAGGGTCCAACCTTCTTTGGGAACCGCAATGCCTTCTTTATCCAAGAGATCTTTATTGACACACATCAAAATCGGATTGCTTTCATAAGGTAAGGCATAGGTTTGCCCCTGATAGACACCTGATTCAAAGGCAACGGGATAAAAGGCAGCTTGGTCTTTTCGATCCATATAGCCGTTTAACTTTTCTAGCACGCCCCGCGCCGCTAATAAGGAAAGATCTTGCTCAGAGACCATAAACACATCTGGCGTCTTTCCTGAGACAATCTTTTCGGAGAGCCAGTCAGAATAATCCGACTGAGGAATCCCATTTTCATACTCTACACGAACGTGGGGATGGGATTTTTCAAATTTTTGAATCGCACGATCCAAGGCATGGGAACGTTGACTGGTCGGCACATCCCAGCTAGAACCTGCATAAACGCCGATATGGAGTACGGTCGGTTGCTGTTTCCACCAATAAAAACCCGCGCTCACACAGAGCACAACAAGGAGACCAATCCCCCAACAAAGATGCTTTCGCTTCAATTTCATTCTGTATTTCCTTTAGAAAAATCACGTCTCGTCACTCCTGTTTGGACTGACCAGATCGCTAATTGCGTTCGATCTCGTAGGTTTAATTTCGCCAAAATCGTTGATAAGTAATTGCGCACGGTTCCTTCTGACAAGAAAAGTTTGGCCGCAATTTCTTTATTAGACTCCCCATAGCCGACTTCTTGGATAATGCGCCATTCCGTCGTGCTCAAATCCTTGACATTGTCCTCATCCACAGCAATAGAGAAGTTGGTCTTGGCCATTTGTGAGAAAATTTGAAAGACTTTACTAGCGATATTCGGGTTGATCATGGCTCCGCCTTGATACACCACCTTAATCGCTTCATAGAGTTCCTCTGTCGAGGCTCCCTTTAAAAGATAACCTGAAGCACCATACTTGAGTGCACTATAGATAAATTCATCATCATCAAAGGTCGTTAAAATAATAATTTTGATATCCGGATAGTGCTCTTTGACTTCTTTTGTCGCCAAAACTCCATCCATGCCTGGCATCCGAATATCCATTAAGATCAGGTCAGGATGTGTCTGCGGAATGCTCGACAAGACGTGATTCCCATCTTCCACTGTGGCCACCACTTCGATATCGGGGTGGGCTGACAAAATAATTTTCAGAGATTCTCGAATCAAGGCCTGGTCATCTGCCACCATTACTTTTATCACCATCTCTATCTCCCTTCTTTATATTTCGGTAAACTGATGCGCGTGAAAAATCCATCGCGGCTTTCAAATTGAAGCTGTCCTCCTAGGATAGAAATTCGTTCCATCATCTGCTTGAGTCCATAGCCATAGGTCAAGGTTTCAAACCCAACCCCATTATCCTGCAACTCGATCAGGTAATCTTCTTCATTCTCAAAAAAATGAAGGCTCATCTGACTGGCATGACCGTGGCGAACCGCATTGGTCATAGACTCTTGGATCACACGAAAGATTGTATCTTCAATCATGACGTCCATATCGACATCGACCCATTCATAGTGTAAATCAACCTGCAAGTTGGAAAGCGTTTGGTACTCACGGATCATCTTTTCCAAAGCATCTTTGAGGGTTCGTCCCTCAAGGGCACCTGGACGGAGGCGGTTGAGAGAGCCTCTCACATCTTGAATCCCTTCACGAACCACTTCTGATACGCTTTTTACCTGCTCTTTTGCCCGATTGGGATCGATATCAATCAAGACTCCGACAGCATCTAAACCTGCCGAGATCCCTGTTAGCGCGTGTCCCAAGGTATCGTGAATCTCCCGAGCAATCCGCTTGCGCTCTCGATCCTCTGCAATCTTCTCAGACAAGGCCATATAGTTGTTCAATTCCGTATTGACCTTCGAAACCATGGCCAACTCTTCTTCCACTTCGTGGTTTTCCGCAAGAACATTCATAATATAGAACAAAAGCGAAATAATGAAGAGCACCAGATTCAAGGCATAGAGGGAATTCTTTAAGAAAAAGGCCAGAATCCGAATGGAGGCAGGATAAAAATGAATATAGACATCCAGAGAAGGTATCGGAAAGAAAAGCGAAAAGACGTCTGAGTTGGTCACAAGAAGCATCAAGAAACTCACTAGGATAAACGCAAACCAATACTTGCGGTCTCGCTTGGTATTCAACTCTTTGGAACCATAGAAGATATCCGCAAAAACTAATAGAATAAGCCCGTTATAAGCTACATTTTGGACCCACATCAAGAGCAACATCAGGAGGATCTCCAGAATGTTCCACTTATCAAAAATGGACCATCGACTCGTTTGAGACCGGTAACGACTCATGGAGATCAAGGCAATCCCAGCAAATAAGAGCGCAGACAACCAAAAAGTTGTCGAAGGCGCAAAAGGAATACGCTCTAAACGTTCTACTAATAGGGAGGCTTGTCGTTGGGCAATGATATAGTTGGTTGCTTGAAGATAGATGATACTGTTGAGCATCACAGCGATAAAATTCACGACCATCAGAATTGCCAAACTGTATCTCACACCTCTAAATTTTCTCATTACTGCCACCCATTCACATCAAAGTGATCGATGTTTTCCTTTGTCATCATTTGAACCGGAATGGTTATCTCTTTTTGGTAGCTCTTCCCAGCCGTCATATCTTGGATGACCTCCATCACACGGTCTCCCATCTTCAACGGAGACTGGGCAACGGTTCCTACGACATCATCTGTCGAGTGCAGCAAGGCTTTCATATCTGGTGAGCCATCAATCCCATAGATCGCAATGGGATGGGTGATTCCTTGCTCCTTGATCGCTGCTAAAGCTCCTATAGCTGAACGGTCATTCAAGGCGACTAGAGTATCGACATTCCCCCCTGACTGCAAAAACTTACGGACAGCGGGCATGGCGATCTCCGTCTGACCCTTGGTTTCTAGTTCCGAGATGATCTCATAAGACCCATGCCCTTTGATGGTATCCTTAAATCCCTGAATCCGCGTATCTGCTGAAACAGTTCCCTTATGCTCCAAGAGAAGGATCCGAGCATTTGAAGAGCGTTTCATCAACTCTTTCGCAATCAAGACTCCTGCTTGGTAGTTATCAGAGACAATGCTAGCATCCGGCTTAAAATGCTTGAGCTGGGTATCAACTGCAATGATCTTAATTCCTTGTTTTCTAGCTTTTTTAAGAGCTCTTAAAATGGGCTGACTATCCCCTTTGACCGGATTAATCACAATCACATTTACTTTTTGGGCGCAAAAATCATCGATCTGCTGGCTCTGCCTTTTTTCATCCAATTCCGGATCTCGGACAGATACAAGAGCCCCTCTCTCATCGGCAATTCGACTAATTTCCGAATGAATACTTTTATAGAACTCATTGTTCATGGTCATATAGGTGACACCGATCTTGGTCTGATCCTTGATGCTACTGGTTTGACAAACGGCATAGATCCACAAGAGGATGCAGGCCACTGGAATCACCAGTAAAACCCGTTTTATCAGCCATTTCAACCGTTCTTTTCTTTCTTCTTTCCCCTTCAAACTCCGTTCCTTTTCTGAAAATTTTGAATATATATTACTTTATTCTACTACTTTTTCAAGAAAAGTGCTGGCTTTTATTGTACAGATGCATATTTTTGCTTTATTTTTAAAAGAGTAGTTCCCGAATGAAATCCCTAGCAAGTATCAAAAAAGCTGGTCTATAAACGAACCAGCTTTCTTTTTTGATCCTAAAAAGGAAGATCTTCTTCTTCTAAGATGATATCGGCTAAATCTCCCGTTCCACCATTTTCACGCATCGCTCGCTGAGCGCGGCTCTCTAGCAACTGAAAACTTTGGCAGAGGACCTCTGTCACATACTGCATAACTCCATTTTTCTCGTAGCGGCGCGTCCGAATCTCTCCATCCAAAGAGATCAGGCTCCCTTTGCTAGCATAACTAGCCATGGTTTCAGCCAATTTCCCCCAGACAACGACATTGACAAAATCAGTCTCTCGCTCCCCGTTTTGGTCCTTGTAGCGACGATTGACCGCAACGGTCACTCGGGCAACGGATTTGTCTGTGCTGGTTTTATGCAATTCTGGAGCCGCTACTAAGCGACCGATTAAAACAACTTTATTATACATCATTTACCTCCTATCTATTTATTCGAAAAAATTTTAAAAAATGGAGGTGACAAACCAAAATCAAAAAATCTAGGATTCAAAATATCCTAGATTCTTCTCTTTATTCGTGCCAGTGACGAGCAGGATCAAAAGGTGTCCCTGCTACTTCTGCATCATCCAATTCAATAATGCCTCGTTTTTGAGGAGCATTTGGCAAGTGCAATTCACGCGGACTGCACATCATGCCATAACTTTTTTCTCCACGAAGAGCCCCTGGGAAAATCAAGCTACCATCCGGCATCATGGCACCTGGAAGAGCAACAATGGTCTTTAGACCCACCCGCGCATTTGGAGCTCCTGCTACGATCTGAACTGTCTTATCTGGTCCAACTGCTACCTGGCAGATATTCAAGTGGTCACTATCTGGATGGGCCACCATTTCAAGGATTTCTCCCACCACAAATTTTGGTTCCCGATCGTTGACCAAACGTTCTGCGAAGCCTTCTCTTTCCAATTCTTGGTTCAAACGATCCACTTGCTCATCTGTCAAAAAGACTTGGCCCTTGCCTTCGATGGCGAAGAAAGATGAGGCGTCAAAGATATTCCAGGCAACGGTTTCTTGCTTGTCCTCACGGTAAACGCGAGCCACTTTTCCTTTTCTCTCCACCGCGAGCTTTGCATCTCCACTATTTTTCAAGGTCAGCATCAAGACATCGCCGACTTGTTCTTTGTTGTATGTTACAATCATGATTTTCTCCTATTTTAATCCTGCTAAGAATGCTGTAATCTGCGCTTTGGTTTTCCGATCTCGATTGACAAACCGACCGATTTCCTTATCCTTTTCCAGAACCACCAAACTAGGGATCCCATAAACATCCCAGACTTTCGCCAGATCCATATAGGCATCTCGGTCAATCAAGATAAAGGTAAATTCAGGATTTTCAGTCTCAATCTCCGGCAAAAAAGGCTTGAGGTAACGACAATCCCCACACCAATCTGCTGAAAAGACAAACACTTTCTTGCCATCTTGCTCTACATATGAAGCAATTTCTTCTAGAGAATTTGGTATAATCATAGTTTTTCCTCTTCGTAATGCAAGAGACCGTCCTCGTAGATAAAGCGGTAATGGCGCTCATCTTCAAAAATGACGCCTCCTACTAAGCGTTCTTCACTAGACTCGTAGAGTTCCACATACAGGGTCGCAATCGTCCCCATGGCTTCCATTTGCTCCCGTACTTCTGCTACCAACTCTTCTTGGGTACGGAGACGCTTTTGATCTTTGGCAATTTTATAAACACCGGCCGCAAGAGCTCCTGCACTTGCTACAGCCAGACTAGACAAAATAATTTTTTTAGCTTTCATAGTGCCTATTGTAACACAAAATAAGCAGAGGGACAACGGTCTAGGCTAGATCTCTCCCTCTGCTTTTAGAGACTGATTTCCATAATAACGCTACCATCCTTGTAGAAAAAGTGATAAAATAGCATCAGAAAGAAGGTAACCTATGACTGATTTATTTTCTAAAATTAAAGAAGTAACTGAAATTCCTGCTATCTCAGGGCACGAAGCACCTGTACGGGATTATTTGCGCCAACAATTGACCCCTCATGTGGACGAAATCGTGACAGATGGTCTCGGTGGGATCTTTGGGGTCAAACATTCAACAGCTGCCGATGCTCCTCGTATCTTAGTAGCTGCCCACATGGACGAAGTTGGTTTTATGATCAGCGAAATCAAAGCTGACGGAACTTTCCGTGTTGTCCCAATCGGAGGTTGGAATCCGATGGTCGTCAGCAGCCAACGCTTCAAACTCTTTACACGTGACGGACGTGAATACCCTGCTATTTCAGGATCTGTTCCTCCTCATTTGACACGTGGAACAGGTGGACCAACCGTACCTGCCATTAGCGATATCGTCTTTGATGCAGGCTTTAGCTCTAAAGCCGAAGCTGAAAGCTATGGGGTCCGTCCTGGAGATACTTTGGTCCCAGATAGCTCTGCGATTCTCACTGCTAATGGTAAAAACGTCATCTCCAAAGCATGGGATAACCGCTACGGCGTCTTGATGGTCAGCGAATTGGCCAAGAGTCTTTCTGGACAAGCCTTAAACAACGAACTCTATGTAGGGGCCAACGTTCAAGAAGAAGTGGGACTTCGTGGAGCTCACACTTCAACCACTAAATTTGATCCTGAAATCTTCCTTGCTGTAGACTGTTCGCCAGCAGCTGATGTCTTTGGAGACCAAGGTGCGATTGGGGAAGGAACACTGCTTCGTTTCTATGATCCAGGTCACATCATGCTACCAAATATGAAGGATTTCTTGCTCACTACTGCTGAAGAAGCGGGCATCAAATTCCAATACTATTGTGCCAAAGGTGGTACCGATGCAGGTGCAGCACACTTGAAGAATGGTGGAGTCCCATCAACAACCATTGGTGTCTGTGCACGTTACATACACTCTCACCAAACCCTCTATGCCATGGATGATTTCTTGCAAGCGCAAGCCTTCTTACAAGCATTGGTTAAGAAATTGGATCGCTCTACAGTTGATTTGATCAAACACTATTAAACAACATCGATCTGAAGCCCCGTAAGGGGCTTTTTTAGAGGGAAAACAAACTTCTCTTGGAAACTTTCCACCGTGAGTCACCATTGAGCCCCTTGGCATCCACACTCCCCTTAGGAAAGTATCTTAGAATATTTTATCTTCCATCTGTTTTCTGATATAATATGAAAGAATGAAATGGTAGGGAACGGAACACTCATCCTTGGATTTGTGTGGCAGACCCTTCCCTTATATACAGGAGTTTTACATGAAAAAACAAGCTTTTAGTTCTGAAAAGTATTTGAACTTGCAACGTGACCACATTATTGAGAGGATCAACCAATTCGATGGCAAGCTCTACCTTGAATTTGGTGGTAAGATGTTAGAAGACTTCCACGCTGCTCGTGTCCTCCCTGGATACGAACCAGACAATAAGATCAAGTTGCTCCAAGAATTGCGCGACCAGGTGGAAATTGTCATTGCCATCAACGCCAACAACATTGAGCACTCAAAAGCCCGTGGAGATCTAGGAATTTCTTATGACCAAGAAGTACTGCGCTTGATCGACAAATTCAATGAATTAGGGATCTTTGTAGGCTCTGTCGTCATCACCCAATATGCTGGACAAGCTGCAGCAGACGCCTTTCGCAAACAACTGGATAAGAGCGGGATCGCCTCTTATCTCCACTATCCGATCAAGGGCTATCCGACTGATATGGACCACATCATCTCTCCTGAAGGGATGGGGAAAAACGACTACATCAAAACTAGTCGCAATTTGGTCGTTGTGACAGCTCCTGGCCCTGGTTCTGGTAAGCTGGCAACTTGTATGTCCAATATGTACCATGACCAATTAAATGGTATCAAATCAGGTTATGCTAAGTTTGAAACCTTCCCAGTATGGAATCTTCCTTTGCACCACCCAGTCAACTTGGCTTATGAAGCAGCGACTGCAGATCTAGACGATGTCAATATGATCGATCCTTTCCACCTCCAAACCTACGGAGAAACAACGGTCAACTACAACCGCGATATCGAAATCTTCCCTGTCTTGAAGCGCATGTTGGAACGCATCTTAGGAACCTCTCCTTACGCTTCTCCAACAGATATGGGCGTCAACATGGTTGGCTTTGCCATTGTGGACAATGACGCTGCGATTGAAGCTTCCCAACAAGAAATTATCCGTCGCTATTACCAAACCATTTTGGATGTCAAAGCAGAGCGTGTCGGTGAGGGAGCTGTCAAGAAGATTGAGCTCTTGATGAATGATTTGGGCATTACTCCAAATGATCGGAAAGTGACCGTGCTTGCCCGCCAAAAAGAAGAAGAAACAGGCGAGCCAGCCTTGGCCCTTGAATTGCCAAACGGCGAGATGGTAACCGGAAAAACCTCCGATCTCTTTGGCCCAACCGCAGCCCTCTTGATCAATGCGATCAAGAAATTGGCGCATATTGATAAAGAAACCAAATTAATCGAGCCAGAATACGTCCAACCTATCCAAGGCTTGAAGATCAATCATTTGGGTAGCCGCAACCCTCGTCTTCACTCAAACGAGATCCTCATTGCCCTAGCCATTACAGCTATGACTAATGAAGACGCTAAACTTGCTATGCAAGAATTAGGCAAGTTGAAAGGCAGTGAAGCTCATTCAACCGTGATGCTGACAGACGAAGATAAGAATGTCCTTCGCAAGCTCGGTATCAACGTCACTATGGACCCTGTCTACCAATACGATCGCTTGTATCGTAAATAAACTAAGATAAACAAAAATAATCCCTGCTCGAGGGATTGTTGAGAGCGTAGATAAACGAATCTTTAATAAAATCTAATCAATTCTTTAAAAATTATACTCGTTATAGTTATTCAATCATATTCTGAAACTTTCCGCTGTGAGAAAAGTGCCTGAAACAATACAGTTTCAGGCACTCGGAATTATTGAGACCTTAGGCTCAATAATTAGTCATGGAACTTCTACGAAGTTCGCTGACGTCCGTACTCACCTAAGGAAAGTTTTTTAATAAGACTTTGTCTTCAATCTCAACAATCCCTCGAACAGAGATTGTTTTTTATTATGATGCAAAGAAGAAAGACTATTTGACAGCCTCCCATAATTGGCGAATAGGCTTTCTTTGAACAGGGTCCACAAAATGAGGAGCAATTTCATTCAAAGACTCTAGGACAAAGGCACGTTCTGCCACATAAGGATGCGGCAAGATCAAGCTTGGACTGTAACAAATGGTGTCCTCCATGTAGAGCAGATCTAGATCGATCACACGTGGCCCCCACTTGACCTCACGGACACGCCCCATTTCCTGCTCAATGGCCAGTAAGGTCTCTAGTAAATCCTCTGGGGTCATCCAGGTTTCAACCTCTGCCACTTGATTCAAAAAGGTGTCCTGCTCCACCCCTCCCCAAGGTTCTGTTTCAATCCTTGTGGATGTCTGAAGAAGGTGAATGCCTCGATCCTTGATTTTTTCTAGCGCCGTCTCTAGTTGCAGTTGTTTATCTCCCATATTGGTGCCAAGCCCAATAAAGGCCCGTTTTTTCTCCCGTTCGATTGTCACAGAACAAGTCTCGAGTGGCAAGGGAACAGGAGCCCAGGGCTTTTTCAACTCCAGACGAACTTTTTCTACAAAGGCATAGCTTTCGAAAATCTTTTGCACCAATTGAAAGGCCACCGTTTCAATCAGATCGATCTTTTCTGCCTGCATCCACTCGGTCAACTGTTCCGCCAAGATCCCATAATGGATCGAAGCTTCTAAATCACCTGTGCGGGCAGCACGGGTCATCTCATAATCTACCCATAGGTCTAGGACAAAGCGTTGTCCTAATTCTTTTTCTGCTGGAAAAACACCATGATAGGCGTATACCTCTAAGTCCTTGATCCGTAATTGATCCACTCTCTTCACCTCTTATAGCCAGCCATTAGTGGCCCATGAGTTTATAGGCTTCATTTTTTAAGTCTTTATCTGTCGCAAGCAGTCCACGCGCAGCAGTTGTCACTGTAGCGGTCCCAGGTTTACGGACACCACGCATATTCATACACATATGCTCTGCTTCTACCCAGACAAGGGCACCTTGCGCTCCAAGATATTCCATCAAGGCATCTGCGATTTCTACCGTCAAACGTTCCTGAATCTGTGGTTTTTTAGCATAAACCTCGACCGTACGAGCCAGTTTTGAAAGCCCAGCCACACGGCCATTTGGAATGTAGGCAATGTGCACTTTTCCATAAAATGGCAAAAAGTGATGCTCACACATGGAATGGAAGAAGATATCCTTCTCGACCACCATATTGTTATCAATGATTTCAAATGATTTAGACAGGTGCTCTTCTGCTGTCTGCCCTAGTCCTGCAAAGATTTCTTGGTACATCTTGGCAATGCGGGTTGGCGTTTCCTGAAGTCCCTCACGGTTCTCATCTTCACCGACTGCCTCGATGATCATTTTCACTGCTTCTTCAATTTTCTTTGTATCCATATCATCTCCTAGTTGGATTTTTCTGTTTTTAATAAATAAGGTCGTACCTGGCTAAGAAAGTAGAGCGACCCCGTTACAATGAGGAGCTCATCACCTTCAGCTTGCCAGTTTTGTAGAAACTCTTGCCAGTTGACTTCCTCAAGCTGATGGTTTTTCGCAGCAGCTCTTATCTCTTCTTGAGAATAGGCTCTTGGATCTTCAAAAGTCGTGAGGATCAAGCGACTATTTTCTAGTTCCTGCCACTGAATGAGCATCTCTTCTAAGGCTTTGGTCCGGATGCAGGTAAAAAGAATAGTCTTTTTTTGACTTGGGAACAGTTCCCGAAGACTGGCGATCAAAGGCGCAACGGCGTGGGGGTTATGGGCCCCATCTAGCAAGATCATGGGATTTTGCGAGACCACTTCCATCCGGCCAGGCCAGACGACTTGATGCAAGGCCTCATCCACTAACTCTCTTGACAAGAGTTCACGCCCTTCTCTTTCAAAAAGTACATCACAGATACTGATCGCAAGAGCTGCATTTCTGGCCTGGTGATGACCCAAGAGCGCTACTTGATAAGAGGCTTTTTCTCTTTTGAAACTGTGATAAGAAAAGGATTGGCCCGATAAATAAGAGGCTTCTAGCTCAACTTGGTAATCTCTGTCATAGGCTGTTATCGGTGCCTGCTTCTGAATCGCAATGCCTTCAATGACTTGGCTGGCTTCTGCTTCTAATTTCCCTAGAACCAGAGGAATTCCTGGCTTAATGATGCCGGCCTTTTCACGGGCGATGGAAGCCAGATCTGGCCCAAGAAGGGCAACATGATCCAAGCCAATCGAAGTGATCGCGGTTAGAACAGGCTGGCAGACATTAGTACTGTCAAGTCGTCCCCCCATACCGACTTCCATGATCACGTAATCCAGCTCCTCGTGAGCAAAATAATCATAGGCGATGGCCGTCATCACTTCAAATTCCGTCAAACCTTGAAAGACGGCCTTTGATTGTTCAACTTGCAGGAGCTGCTGGTAGCTATCCAGGTAGGCTTGCAGGTCTTGATCTGAAATGGCTTCGCCATTAATGGTGATTTGGTCATTGTAATGGATCAGATAAGGAGAGGTAAAGACTCCAACGCGTAAACCTGCCTGCCTCAAGAGTTGGGACAAGGTAGCAATGGTAGAGCCTTTGCCATTGGTCCCCGCAACATGAATAACCCGACAGTCTAGGTGAGGATTTCCTCTCAAAGCCAAGAGAGCTTCCATGCGCTCCAAGCCGAAATGTGGATCTTGGGAACGATAGGCTTCTAGCCAACGAAGATCCAACTGATGTTCTTTTGTCTTCATTTACTTGTATTGTTTTAAATTGGTATCTGCTGCCTCTTGGGCTTGGAAAATGGCTTGGCCCAGACTGGCTGCCATCTTGTGAAGGGGAATATCATGCACCCGCACTACTTCGACTCCTTGACTGGCTGCAATACTGGTCAAATGGCTCGAAGCCAGGTCCCGATTCCAAAAACCAGTCTCCGTTGCAGGATCTGTCTCAAATCCAGCTTCCTCAATAATATTGACCACAAAACGTTTGCGGGAGACCCCTAGAAAGATCGGATACCCCTTTTGGTGAATCGTCCCAAGTTCTTGTAATAAGAGTAAGTTCTCTCGCTTGGTCAACCCAAATCCGATCCCAGGGTCCAACATAATACGATCCGTCTGGACACCAGCTGCTTTCGCTACCGCAAGCGAGCGGTCAAAGAAGGTCCACATCAAGTCTTGAATCGGTTCTTGAGCCATCTGTTGAAGCTCTTGCTCTGAAAAGACTGGTTCGAAACCAAAACTTGGAAAGATAGTGGAACTTGGATGATGCGGTCTTGCCATCACTGGATTAAACATGAGAACTGCGCTCGCTTCATGCTCCGCGACGACAGCAGCCATCTTAGGATCTCCAAGAAAACCCGTAATATCGTTGACAATATCAGCCCCAGCTTCGAGCGCCGCCGCCGCCACCTGGGACTTCCAGGTATCCACTGAAATCAAGACATCACTTTCTTTCCGAATGGCTTTAATTACTGGAACCACGCGGTCAATCTCTTCTTGGATCTCTACATAATGACTACCTGGTCTGGTTGATTCTCCCCCGATATCGAGGATCTGAGCTCCTTCTTGGATCAGTTTTCTCGCCTGCTGCAAGGCTGCATCCAGACTCGTATACTTACCGCCATCAGAAAATGAATCCGGAGTGACATTTAAGATCCCACAAAGAAGGGTCCCTTGGCCACTCAGCCATTTATTATCAATCATTTTCGTTCTCCTTCGATTCCCTTCCTACAGCATGCTTGCGAACAAAAGAGGCTAGAACAAGTGTTCTAAACCCTTGAGTCTACTCTCCATACGGATTTCTGATTTTATCTGACCTTCTGTAGGATGGTTCTGCATCAAAACTCATTGGTACCTACCATTTTATCATAATTTATCATGGAAGAAAACTCTCGATACCGGCAATAAACAAAGGAGGAATACAGCAGGATAATAATAAGCTAGCGCATTCAAGGTCATATGGAGGCAAATACTGTACTCGATCCGCTGGTAGCGATAAGCCACCCAAGTTAAGATCAAAGACATACCTCCGTAGGCTACCCATTCCCCCAAGGCGCTCGGTCCATGCAAATAAGTAAAAAAGAGAGCACCGGCTAAGTAACCGATCGGTTCTGCTCCTCGAAAGATCAAACGAGGGATGATGGCCCGACAAAGCAGCTCTTCTAGAATCGGAGCGACAAGGATCACGACCATGCCCATAGCAAGAAAAGGAGCATGAGATTGCAGCTCATTCAGAGCCGCTTGGTTTGCTGTTGTACCACCTGCCTCTTGTTTCAACAAGGGATAGGCGAGCAGATTATTAGCCATCAACAAGAGAAGAAAAAGAAAATTTCTCCCCAAAGCCGGCCAGGTAATGACCCGAACATCTAAGTTCTCCAGAGGGCTCATCTTGATGACCTTATAAAAAACAAAGAGCACTGCCACTGTCACCATGAGAGTGAGGATAGTGACCCACCTTGCATCTACTCCTTCTTGAAGGGAATAAACCATGGTGATGAGGGGGAATTGTGAGAGAAAGAATACGGGCACAAAAAGAAGGAGCCAGAGGGCATTCTTACATAATGGGTGCTTTCGAACAAAAGACTGTATATTTTTCAATGGACAACCTCTTTCTTGTATAAAATAAGAAGACTGGGGCTTTCGCCTCCAGCCTTCTCTCTTTATTACAGTTTACTGATTTTTGAAACGTTCAACGTCACGCGCAATCACCAACTCTTCATCCGTTGGAATCACCAATACCTTCACACGGGAATCATCTGTGGAAATGTCTCCGACAACTCCAAAGACGTTCTTTTCAGGGTCGACCTTGCAGCCAAACCAGCTGATGCCATTGATAATAGAAGAGCGAACGTTTACTGCATTTTCACCGATTCCTGCTGTAAAGATGATGGCATCTGCACCATTCAAAACAGCCAAGTATTGACCGATGTATTTTTGCAAACGATCGATAAAGATATCGTAAGCCAATTTAGCTTTTTCATCTCCATTGTGCATCGCTGTATGGATATCCCGCATGTCACTAGAAGATCCAGAAACACCCAGAAGACCTGATTCACGATTGAGGATACGGCTGATATCTTCAGGCTTATTGAAATCCTCTGTATGTTCCATCAAGTAAGGAATAATCGCTGGATCGAGATCCCCTGTACGGGTTCCCATCATGACTCCACCTAGAGGGGTGAAGCCCATTGAGGTATCGACAGAGATTCCCTTGTCAACCGCTGTAACAGATACACCATTTCCAACGTGGCAGGTGATCAATTTCAATTCTTCTAATGGTTTTCCAAGAAGTTTAGCAGCTTCACCAGCTACATACTGATGACTGGTTCCATGAGCGCCGTATTTACGGACCTTATTTTCTGTGTAATATTTAGTTGGAAGAGGGTAACGATAAGCTTTTTCCGGCATGGTTGTATGGAAAGAAGTATCAAATACCACAACACTGGTAATATTTGGACAAATCTCTCTAAAGGCACGAATTCCAGCTGCATTTGCAGGATTATGAAGAGGTGCTAACAAAGACAATTCTTCTACTTTTCGAAGGACTTCGTCATCTACCAAGGCAGAATCCTTGAAGTATTCTCCACCAGCAACGACGCGGTGGCCCACACCTGTAATCTCATCGTAGGATTTGATAATATCAAAGCGAATCAAATCATCCAACAAAATTTTTACAGCTTGTGTATGGTCCTGGATATCTAATACTTGTTTTTCAGAGCGTCCATCAAATTTAACGGTTGAAATAGAATCCTTCAAACCGATCCGTTCAATCAACCCTTTTGCAAGAACAGTTTCCTCTGGCATTTGGTACAATTGCCATTTCAAACTAGAGCTTCCTGCATTAATAGAAATTGTTTTCGACATATATTCACCTCATTAAGCGTTTTCACTTCCTCTATTATATCAGATCTTTGATCAAATTTCACTATCCTTTAACCAGTTTTGGAAACTTTCCATAAAGTGAACCACCTGGTCTTGATCCTGGAGATCGGTAAACGGATAGACAAAGGGCTGAACAGACTCTTCTTCTTGTTTTCGTAGGACGAAAATCGTCTTAGCATATGCCGGATTTGAAAAAAGAGATTCTGGCAAGGTCAGCATGGCAAGGAGTTGAGCCTTGTCTGTTAGCCAAGCTTTCAACAGATCACTCTGAGAGCTCGTCAAGAGGTTGTTTGGAGCTAAAAAGATGGCTACTCCTTGAGGTTTCAGGTATTTCAGAGCCTGTTCCATCATAAGGTGATGAGCATAGGTATGGCCTTCGGAGCTCGCTACCTGATAGCGCTGTGCAATCGCATCATCTGGATAATAACCAATTGGAAGATCACTGACGATCAAGTCACTTTCTTTCAAAACTTGTGGGCGAACCGCATCGCCTTGTGCAAAGACAACACTGGACTCCATCACATCTGCGATACTAGCAGATAGATCAATCAAGAGATCATCTACTTCCAATCCTAAGTAATCAATCGTGAGACGGCTATTGTTGACAATAGTCTCAGCGAGATTTCCGGTTCCACTTCCCACTTCTAAGACATCCAGTTGGTCGCTTTTAGCCAACTGATCGATCAAAAATGTAATGATAAAACCAATCGCATCTGGTGTGAACTGGTGATTCGCTTGTAAAGGCTCTGTCTGAGCAGCTTTCATAAAAAGGAATTGGTAGGCTCTGCGCCATTCTTCCTTACTCAAACCTAGTTCTTTTAATTTTTTGCTATTGTTTTTAACAATGTCTAGATCTGTCTTGCCATCCAAATACATGGCATTTTGTTCAATCAAGGCGTCATAAAAGTTGGTCGACAATTCATTTTGAATACTTTGAGTGTTTTCTAATAGATAGGTATAGGCTTGTTCAATTTTTTCGAAATTCATGATTTCCTCCGCACCCTATCATACCAAAAATTAGTCTTTTTCGCTATTTTCTGATGGTTCCTTGGTCTCGTTTGGCGTCTCTTCAGAAGGCGTTTCGGTCTCTGCCTTCTCCTTATCTTTCTGTGTCTTCTTTTCTTTTTGACTCTTCTTGTTTTCCTTTTCTTCCCTTACAGGAAGGACAAACTCATAGCTTTCGCCATTCATCTTAGCCTGAGCATGAAGAAAACCAGTGTCCTGCTGTAGCTGAACAACTCCAGACTTTAAATGAATCTCTGATGTCTTCTCATCACTCTTTCTCTTTTCAAGAGCCAATTGCACCAAAGCATAGGCCCGTAGACGATCTTGACTCGTCTTTAAGATCCGTCTTTCCGCAACCTGACGATGCAGGTAAAACTGAAGCAAGAGACTAAAAATCGCTGCCATCAAGAGAGCGTAAAGCAAGACACCAGCCTTAACTTTTTTCATTTTGTATCGCTGGTACCACATGGTAGACATACTCCCTTTCTAGACCTTCTTCAAAATTCAACCGCAGATGAAGGAGCTCTCCCTCCTGCCAAATTTGGCTAGAGCGAACCCCTGAAATCATAGGCTGATAGCCTCTGCCCTTATCATCTGTTTTTCGGATATCATCTCCTTTAGATTGGCCAATAGCAATTGGTTTTTGATCCTGAACCAAGTAGATATGATTGTCCGCTACTTTTTCAAAATGACTCCGGTCCAATTCCACCTGCAATTGTTGCTGAAAAAGTATCCATTCCTCCTGCTTTTGATGTGCCTGGTAGTCCAATTCAGCATGCAGGAGCTTGGTCAAGCCTTGAAAGACCAACACTCCCCCACTGAGCACCAAGAGAGCGACCAAGGCTTCGAGCAGGGTAAAGGCCTTGACCTTTCCGTTATTCCACATGCAGTACCACCTTCCCTTGATGATAGACCGTGAGTTGATCGGCATCTTTTTCGACTTGAACCTGAATGCCATTGGCCTCTAGATGATTTTGCCCTGTCTGAAGCGCCATTTGAGCGACAGATAAGACCTCTACCTCTTTGAAATCCGCTAGTCGCTCCCTACGCGAACGCCGGATCTCCCCTAACAATAAGGTCGTAATCATGGCAAATAAACCCAAGGCTACCAAAGATTCTATGAGAATACTAGCGGGAACGGATGCTTTTTTTAATTTTCCCATTTCCAAGCGACAGTTGATAGGTCACCACTCCTCTCTGTGTCTGAAAGTGAACATTGGCCAGGGATGAATTGCCACCTGCACGGTCTAAACGAATGGTTTTAGGATCTTGCAAAATGACAGAATCAGGAATCTCCACTGTCTGGTAGGGCGTTTGAATCTTCCTTGCAGTCACTTCAACATCCAATTCCGTTTGCCTTGCCAGTGCTATCTTCTGACTTTCTTGATAGAGGTGTTCAAACTCTGCAAAAAATACTTTTTCTTCCACCTGCTGAAAGCTCGTCCTGATCGATCCCGATAAGCCCAGATAGATAAAACTGACGATCATCAAGGTCAAAAGGGTCTCCACCAAGGTGAAGGCCTTAATCTGCAACCGCACGAGTTTCTCCACTATTTTTCGCATAATAGGCACGATAAGATTCTGCTTGTTTGTTGGTAATATTTCCATCAGCAATTAGCTTTGATAGAGTGGCTTGGTCATTGGTATGATTGAGCTCGTACAATTCAGCCTGACTTTCGACCACCTTGACAACGGCTGCATTGCCTGTCTCTTTCACAGAGTCTTTTTGCTTGGTCAAATTCGGCACAAAGAGCAATAAGAGTACACTGATGATCAATAAGACCACCAACATTTCAATCAGCGTAAAAGCTTTTACCTTATATGTTTTTAATTTTTTCATAAATGAACCTCCATATTTTGATAAATCGGCAGCAACATGGCTGCGTAAAGTAAGACAATCACAAGAGCTACAAAGACAAAGACCAAGGGTTGTATCACATTCATGGCCTTGTGGACCCGACGAAAGAAGTCTTCCCATGTTTTTTCAGCGTAGATCTCTAGCTCACTTCCAAGCTTTGATTTGACCTCACCATATTCAATCATAAGCGGCAATTCTTTTTTGAAAAAAGAATATCCCCCGACCGTCTCTGAAAAGGATTGACCGCGGTCTAAAGAAAGAACTAAGTCTCTTCCAATCTCTTGGAAAAGCTGGGATTTTTGCTCCTGCATCATGGTAAAAATCTGAGACAGCTCCAATCCTTGCCCAATCAGATTGCCCCATTCTCTGGCATAATAGGCTGTCAAATAAGCTTGAATCATGCCTTTCCCGAAAGGAAGATGGGACAAGCTTCTAAAAACTTTGATCTTGCTAGATTTTCGATAATAGAGAAAGCTGAATAAGAAGAGAACCACTATCCCCGCTACGAGCGCCAAAAAGAGTTGGGGAAAGGAACTGATCAATTGCGTACCAATATTTTGTGCATCCATTTGAGGGAGCAAATAATTGCGCAGGCCTAGCATAATCAAAATTAAAAACCCAAGTAAGATAAGAGGATAAGTGCTAACTTCGATCAACTTTTTCTTGACCTTGCGCATATTTTCTAGGTAAGCACTGATTTTCTCCAAGCTCAATGCAAGATTTCCATGGAGCTCAGCGAGAGACAGCTGCGTCGTGACCGCATCTGAAAAACCGATCCCCGCCATCATCTCTGAAAAACTCCGACCCCGAGAGAGATCTGCTCGCATCTGGGAGACCAAATGACTCTCTACTAGGTGGGAACGATCCAAAAAATCAACAATCTCAGACAGATGAAAACCACTCGAATAAAGATTCAAAAACAATTCAATGATTTGCTTTTGTTTAGTTGTAGATAATTTTTTCGGCTTGTGCCTGAGCCAGCTGGATATATCCCGATTGAGCCAAGAGATCCATTTGTTGGTTCCAGCGGCTGGCTGAGTGTTCTTGGTAGTTTTCCGTCGCAAAATCGACAACACCTCCTCCTGCAATTAATCGTTGGTAGCAAATACCTTGTAAAACAATCTTGAGCTCTTCCTCACTCACTCCAAGCTCTAAGAGCCTCTCATAAACACCTCGAACGCTCTTGGCATGAATAGTAGAGAAGACTGTGACCCCTGTCAAACTAGCTCGTACGACTGCACGAGCTGTTTCCTTATCTCGAATTTCCCCAATGATGAGAAGGTCCGGCCGATGACGTAAGGAGAGTTTGATCAGGTTGTCATAGGTCATGCCGATCTGGTCGTTCAGCTGAAGCTGTAACATATTATCCTGCTTGATCTCGACAGGATCCTCAATGGACATGACTTGCTGGTCCGCAAAGCACTCTTGCGCCAAAGCATGCATGAGAGTGGTCTTTCCCGAACCAACAGGGCCCGCAAAGAGATAGAGCCCACGACCAGCCAATTTCTTCTTCAACTCAGGTAGCTGATCAAACCAAAAACGCAATTCGCGTTCCTCATCATGCAAGAGCCGAATAACCAAGCTTTCATAGCCACGATAATCCCCCACCGTCGACAAGCGAATCGAAACCAGCCCATCCTCCAGAGGGTAATCACACGACCCTAGCTGGCTCCGCCTTTTTTCTCCCACGTTCATGCCTGCTACGAACTTAAAGTGGCTGATCATAGCCGTCATCTCCTCAAAAGGGAAGGATTGTACAAAGCGCCTCTCATCTCCAACCCTCATAAAAACCTGGTACTCCTCTCTCCGAGGGATAAAGTAGAGATCCTGGGCTTCTTCTTTTTTTCCCATACGAATCAATTTTTTTGCAATTTCTTGAACCATAGTTCCTCCTCTCACTTATACTATTCGAAAAAGAAGACAAAAAAAGAAGACTTTCTAGATAGCTCTAAAAAATCTTCTAAATATCTCTTATGACAGGGTTGTCCCCTTTTTTGAATCGAGTGTATATTGACAAGAACGATGTTTGCGGATTCCTTTTTCCTTTTCGTAACCTGGACGGAGCTTGCTTTTAGGGATTTTGTGCTCGTCTTCTAGCAGAACTATCGAGTGGAAAAACTGCACATCATCACTGCAGTCCTCACACCACTCTTGCTCGTTGGTATCCCAAAAGATCGTCATGAGATCACTCCGACTCTTATAACTTGGAAAGTGTGCATTCAACTCTAACCATTTCTGCTTGTAGTATTTCAAAGCCTGGTAATAGTCTTCAAACTTCCGACTACTGACAATATCTTCTTCCCAACCTTCTAAAAACCACCAGGGTTCACAGTCCCCATACATTTCAATCACTCGATACATAAACTCTTCCATCCTTTGTATCTTCTATTATATAGAAAATCCTTTGAGAATAAAAGTTTTCTGCTCAGAGCATAATTTTTCAGGTATTCTCAGGCGATTTTCACAGTTATTTTTCAAAAATAGACTACTTGATTTCTCTTGGGTCCCTTTTTCGAGAATCAAAAAAGAGAGTCCCAACAAAATGACGAGCCATCTTGGGAACTCTCTCTTCTCAAGTATTTAGAACAATTCAAGTGCAATCATGGTTGTCATGGTTGCATCATAATAGTTGTTCAGAGGTAGATCTTGTGTGAAGATATACTTATTCTGTTGCACCAACTTCAGATAGCCTTTTTCGTGTTCAGAAGCATAGACTATCGGTGCCAAAAAACTTGCTGCCTGATGATTGTTCAAGGCCTTTCCTTTCAAGTCATAACCCGCGTACAGGTTTCTTTGACTCTTGAAAAAGTTAAGCATCTTTTTCACCAATTTTTGACTGGTTGCATCCTTACTTTGAACAAGGTTATATGGAAGGCGACAAGCATTATACGAGTAGGCTCCATCATACTTGGATTCAATCGTCTTGGGATCCGCTACGCGAGTCCCTTGCTCATCTACCCAGATGAAATCAGGTAGTAAACCTGTTTTTGTTTGGGAGCTGATCGTTTGGAGTTGCTGCAACATCTTTTCTTTGATGTCCAACCACTTCGAATCTTTTGTCACTTCATAAAAGATCTGGAATTGCGCTGGCAGTGTATCAGACGTCCGCATCAAATGATAGAATTCCGAATCCTGATTGGCCCAATTTCCCACCGTTAACACACCGGTTTCTTCATTGTAGTTGTGTGCGAGAATATCTTCTAAAATCGCTTTGGCTTGAGCCTGGTAGTCTTTGGCTTGCTTTGGCCATTGCTGAGCAGCTTTTAGAAGAGCATAGGCAATATAGAGATCTCCATCTGTGGCGTTATGGTCCTCATCCTTTGCTTTTCCATTTCTGATGGTTTGTTTCCAAGACATCAATTGGGTACCTTCCAAGCGATGATTTAGATAATATTGATAGAGTCGGTCAAAGTCTGCTTGTTGGGCCTGTCCTTTTTTAGCAGCCGCAACAGTAATGAGCATTCCATAACTTTGCGCTTCGGATAAAACCACCGTTTGATTGCTATCATTGGTGGTTCGAACATAGGATTCTTTCCCTTTTGAAACAACAAAATGCTCATTCCACTGATGATAAATTCGATTTCGCATCTCCACTTTACTTCTCGTTCTCGCTAAAAATAAGGTCAAACAGAAAATGCAAAGGATGACTAGAAACCATACATATCTCATCTTTTTCGTATTCATAATTTCTCCTATCCTGCGAATCGTTTTGTTTTAACCCATTTAGTTTCTTTCCGGTGCAATAGTTTGTCCATCACAATCGAAGAGATGGCATCAATCGATACAATGATAAACAGTTGAGAATAGGTGAAGTAGGCAGCTAAGGCCAACCAAATTTGCTTGGTAGTTGCTTGACCAAATTGTGAGGCAAGAGCCACATTAATCTGAAGTAAGTAGAGCCCAATCATCAAGATCCAATTGAACAACATCAATTGCGCAATATAGATATTTTCTGAATCAAAGGCAAATGGAATTTGCACGCCTGGCAACACTGTATGGAGACACATGGCCAGAATATTGGCAAAAAAGATCAAGTCTGATAACACGATAGCTGCATTGAACCAGAAGAAGATACAGGAATAGTTGGTCACTTCTAACTTCACGCGCCAATTTCCCTTACCAAATAAATGCTTGAAGTTAGAAAGAACCACTTCATAATTCCCTTTGGCCCAACGTTTCCGTTGCATATAATAACTCTTCAGAGTTTCCGGCTCTTGTTGAAAAGCTTCTGAATTATAGGCTAGAGCAATCAACTTCCCACTTTGCATAATCTTAAAGGAAATATCCGTATCCTCTGTTAAGGCACCGTTTTTCCATCCCCCAATACTCTTGACAAATTCAGTTTGAATAATGAAGTTGGTTCCTGGAATCCGTCCAATCTTAAAGAGATGCCACATGCCTACATGGTGAACCCGTTGGGTGACGACAATTTCTTGGTTGATACAGCGGGTCAAGAAGTTTTGACCGGCATTCCGCGTTTTATTGCGACCAAAAGAAGCCACATGACGCTCTGGATCTTTGAGCACTTCTTTCACAAGGAAATAAAGAGCATTCTTTTCAGGCATGGCATCTGCATCATAGACACAGATATAGTCTCCGGTCGCCATGGCCAAAGCGTCATTTAACACACCGGCTTTCCCACCTGTCCCACTGCGATTGATGATGGTCAAATCACGTCCTGCATACTCTGGCAATGCTTTAACTGCCAAACACTCTTCATAAGTGCGATCGGAACAATTATCCGCAAACAGTAGTAATTCTACACGATCATGTGGGTAGTTCAAATCAAGGATCGCTTTGGCTGTCTGTGCAATAACCACATCCTCATTATGGGCAGGTACGACGATCGTCACTTTTGGATAATAAGGAAGCGGATCCGTATTGACACGAAAATCACTGTGTTTAAACCAAAAATGAACGGCTGAAAAGAGGATTACTAGGCCCCAGGCTAAGGACAGCCAAATCGAAATCAAGGCAATAATCATCACAATTTGACTAATCATGGTCCACCGCCTTAAAGTTTTTATTGACACGGCGGTAAATCACCGTATAAGCTACAAATAATACAATAAAGCACAAGGCAAAAAATACACTAATGCCTACAGCTATATTAAAAAATATATTTGTAAGAGACATGTTTTCCTCCTAATATTCCACAATAATATCTGTTTCAAGTTGACGTTTTAAGTAACGAATCATTTCTTTATAGCGATGGTATTTGGTGCGATTTGATTGATCCACTACAAGAAAGCCGGACTGAAATTGGATGGCTTGCACCCCATCTTCTCCTTGGAACACCAGTCCTTCCAACTGTGGTTTTAAGACTGTCATATAATCGCCCTTCAGATCCCGCTCGCTATCAGAAGATAAGATCAAGAAATTACCATCTGATACATAATACAAGCTTTCATTTGGCTTTAGATGATGCGTTACCAAATAGTTGATTTGGTTCAAGGTCCGATTGTACTCTCTCGGTTGCAATTGGAAGAACAATTCCTCGTGCGACCAGTGAATGAGTAAGGCTTGAATCGTATCATTGGTTTCCCCACCATAAGAAGCGATGCGGTTACGGTAATCTGCGTAAGCTTCTGGCTCTTGATCCTTCACTTTTGCAATCTCTTTAAAGAGGTGGTAGCGAATTTGGGTCAAAATTCCAATCAAGATTGGAAAACTAAAGAGCAGAAGCAAGGCTTGATGAAATGGGATATAGACAACACCCGCCACCAAAAAGACAATCCCTAGGGCAAATGACAACAGGATGGTCCATGTCAACAACAAATCTGATAAAACAATAGCAGAAAATAATCCTAAAACAAAGAATAATCCTTCTTCAATCAGAATCTCTCTTGCAAAAAACAAGCAGTAAAGTAAAAGAAGTACTTCGAAAACAATCAAAATTAGCAACCATCTACTTAACTTTTCCGTTTTTTTCATTTATTCTTTCTCTCCCTCATGAAATTCTTCAGCAGCATCTCCCTGGCCAAAGTAATGTTTAATAGCTTGCACGATTCGCTCAGAAGCTCTTCCATCTCCATAAGGATTTCGGGCATTTGCCATTTCTAGATAAAGATGTTCGTTGGTTAAGAGCTCCGTCATCGTGGATTTGACGACGGCAGGATCCGTACCAACTAATTTCAAAGTTCCTGCTTTGACCCCTTCTGGGCGTTCTGTTGTATCACGCAATACCAATACCGGTTTCCCCAATGATGGTGCTTCTTCTTGTACCCCACCTGAATCCGACATGATAAAGTAACTTCTCGAAGCCAAGTTGTGGAAGTCAAGCACATCTAAAGGTGCAATGAGATGGATCCGATCATGATCTCCTAATAGATCGTTTGCCGCCTCTTGTACCGCTGGACTAAGGTGCACTGGGTAAACCACTTCAATATCCGGTTCTTGATCCACCATTTCTCTCAGAGCTCCAAAGACCGCTCTCATGGGAGCTCCTTGATTTTCTCTTCGATGCATGGTGACAAGGATGATTTTTTTAGCTGGATCTAATTGATCCAGTACTTCGTGATGATAGTTCTCTTGAACCGTGAGTTTCAGTGCATCAATAGCAGTATTTCCTGTCACCACAATAGAGGATTCCGGATGATTTTCTTTTAAGAGATTGGCCTTACTTTCGCCAGTCGGCGCAAAATACAGATCCGCTAGATCATCCGTCATTTGACGGTTCATCTCTTCTGGATACGGAGAATATTTATCAAAGGTTCTCAAACCAGCTTCGACGTGACCAATGCGGACTTGATTGTAAAAGGCAACCAAACTCGCCGCAAAGGTAGTGGTCGTATCTCCATGGACGAGCACCATATCTGGCTTTTCTTTTTTGATAACTGGATCTAATTGATTCAGAATTTTAGAGGTAATGTCTAATAAGGTCTGGCTTTTCCCCATAATATCCAAATCGTAATCAGGTACGATGTTAAAGGTTTCTAAAACCTGGTCCAGCATTTGACGGTGCTGGGCAGTGACCACCGTAATGGTCTCAATGGTCTCCCTCTGCTTTTGCAACTCCAACACCAAAGGGGCCATTTTAATGGCCTCCGGTCGCGTCCCAAACACAACCATAATTTTCAATTTTCCCATAAACTTCCCCCGTTGACATACATGTAATTCGACATTTTTTTAATTTGTGTACATCTTTTTCCATTCTACCGCCAATGACTTTAAATGTCAAACCGTTTTTGGGTTTTATAAAGAAATTACTAATAGTTAGTCATTTTATTATTTTGGTATTTAGAATACATATCCATATAATCACTAATTGTAAGTATTTACAGCACGACTTCTACCGGGCTAATATTTTTGGTAAAAAAATAAATCAATAATTATACAATTATTTTTCAAATAATAAATTTTTATAATTTTTTCAAAAAAAAGCCGGAACATGTAGTTCCGACTTTTTTTTCTTATTCTTCTACGACTTCAGCTGTTTGAACTTCATCGACTGTTCCATCTGTTACTGGCACTTCTTCGATGATTTCAACTTCGTTAATCGCTTGTGGTTCCAAGTTACGGTAACGAGCCATCCCTGTACCTGCAGGAATAATCTTACCAATGATAACATTTTCCTTAAGTCCAAGGAGATGGTCTTTCTTACCACGGATCGCTGCGTCAGTAAGAACACGAGTGGTTTCTTGGAAGGAAGCAGCTGACAAGAAACTGTTGGTTTCAAGAGAGGCTTTGGTGATTCCCATAAGGACTGGACGAGCAGTCGCAGGAACTCCACCAGAGATAAGGACATCCTTATTAGCATCTGTAAAGTCTGTAATGTCCATAAGCGTACCCATGAGAAGGTCTGTATCTCCTGGATCCATGACACGTACTTTACGGATCATTTGACGAACCATTACCTCGATGTGTTTGTCGCCGATTTCTACCCCTTGGCTACGGTATACTTTTTGTACTTCCGCAAGAAGGTAAGTTTCAACCGACAAGACATCACGAACGGCAAGGAGACGTTTTGGTTGGATAGACCCTTCTGTCAGAGCCGCACCACGAGAGACTTGATCTCCTACTTCGACTTTCATGCGGGCAGTGTAAGGGACAACGTATTCACCTTCACCAGTTGCTCCGCTAACAAAGACTTTCTTGGTCCGTGTAGAAGCATCTTCTTCGATCGCTGTGACTTCCCCTTTGACCTCAGTGATGACCGCTTCCCCTTTTGGATTGCGGGCTTCAAAGATTTCTTGGACACGAGGAAGACCTTGAGTGATATCGGTATTTGAGGCAACCCCACCCGTGTGGAAGGTACGCATGGTCAACTGTGTACCAGGTTCCCCGATAGATTGGGCAGCGATGGTTCCGACTGCTTCACCCACTTCAACCGCATCACCAGTCGCCAAGTTGATACCATAACAGTGACGGCAGACACCATGGCGGGTGTTACATGTAAAGACAGAGCGGATAGTGACTTCTTCCACACCAGCATGAACAATTTCACGTGCTAGGTCTTCTGAGATCAAGGTATCTGGACCAACGATGACTTCACCTGTTTCAGGATGTTTAACAGATTTCTTGGTATAACGACCAGTCAAGCGTTCTTCGAGTGGCTCGATCATTTCCTTACCATCAGTAATGGCACGGATCACAAGTCCACGGTCTGTTCCACAGTCATCTTCACGAATAATGACGTCTTGGGCAACGTCAACCAAACGACGAGTCAAGTAACCTGAGTCGGCTGTCTTAAGGGCCGTATCGGTCATCCCTTTACGGGCACCGTGAGTTGAGAAGAACATTTCGAGTACTGACAAACCTTCGCGGAAGTTTGACAGGATTGGCAATTCCATGATCCGTCCGTTTGGAGCGGCCATCAAACCACGCATACCGGCAAGTTGCGAGAAGTTTGAGATGTTACCACGGGCTCCAGAGTCCATCATCATAACGATTGGGTTCTTCGGATCTTGGTTATCCACCAAGCGTTTTTCCAATTTCTCACGGGCTGCACGCCATTCAGCTGTAACAGCATTGTAGCGTTCGTCATCCGTGATCAAACCACGACGGAATTGTTTCGTGATCTGTTCCACACGTTTGTGAGATTCTTCAATGATTTCTGCCTTATCTTCAACGACCGGAATATCGGCAATCCCCACTGTCAAACCAGCAAGGGTTGAATGATGGTAACCTAAGTCTTTCAAGCGGTCCAAGAAAGCAGACGTTTCAGTTGTACGGAAACGTTTGAAGATTTCGGCGATGATATTTCCAAGATTTTTCTTCTTGAAAGGAACGTTTAATTCCAATTTCTCAATCGCTGATTTGACATCTTGACCAGGCTCCAAGAAGTACTTAGCTGGAACACCTTCTGTCAAGTTGGCATTATTAGGCTCTTGAAGGTATGGAAGCTCTGCAGGCATGATATCGTTAAAGAGAATCTTACCAACAGTTGTCAAGAGAATCTTGTGTTGTTGTGCTTCTGTCCATGGTTTGTTCAAGCTATCCGTCGCAATTCCGACACGGGTATGCAAGTGAACATAGCCATTGCGAAGAGCCATCACGGCTTCATCACGGTCTTTAAAGACCATTCCTTCACCTTCACGACCAGCTTCTTCCATAGTGAGGTAGTAGTTCCCCAATACCATATCCTGAGATGGCGTAACGACTGGTTTACCATCTTTAGGGTTCAAGATATGCTCAGCAGCCAACATCAAGATACGAGCTTCTGCTTGAGCTTCTTCTGAAAGCGGTACGTGGATGGCCATTTGGTCTCCATCGAAGTCGGCATTGTAGGCTTCACAGACAAGGGGGTGCAAGCGAAGGGCTTTCCCGTCAATCAAGACAGGTTCAAAGGCTTGGATCCCCAAACGGTGAAGGGTCGGTGCGCGGTTCAAGAGAACTGGGTGTTCTTTGATGACTTCTTCCAAGATATCCCAGATACGTTCATCTCCACGTTCGACCAAGCGTTTTGCAGCTTTAACGTTTTGTACGATATCACGTGCAACGATTTCACGCATAACAAATGGTTTGAAGAGCTCGATAGCCATTTCACGTGGCACACCACATTGGTACATCTTCAGAGTTGGACCAACGGCGATAACGGAACGTCCTGAGAAGTCCACCCGTTTACCAAGCAAGTTTTGACGGAAGCGTCCTTGTTTCCCTTTGAGCATGTGGCTCAATGATTTGAGTGGACGACTACCTGGTCCTGTGATTGGACGACCACGACGACCGTTGTCGATCAAAGCATCGACAGCTTCTTGGAGCATCCGTTTTTCGTTTTGCACGATGATACCAGGGGCATTCAATTCTAACAAACGTGCCAAACGGTTGTTCCGGTTAATTACCCGGCGATAAAGGTCATTCAAGTCAGAGGCGGCAAAACGGCCACCATCCAATTGGACCATCGGACGAAGATCTGGTGGAATAACGGGAAGGATGTTGAGGACCATCCATTCTGGCTTGTTGCCAGATTTGTAGAAGGCGTCCAAGACATCCAAACGGCGCACAGCCTTCACACGTTTTTGACCAGTTGCAGTCTTCAATTCTTCTTTCAAGAGAGCAATTTCAGCTTCCAAATCCACTTGTTTCAAGAGGTCTTGGATGGCTTCTGCACCCATCTTAGCTACAAAAGAACCTGGTCCGTATTCACGCAAGCGTTCACGGTATTCACGTTCTGTCATGATGGATTTGTGCTCAAGTGGAGTATCTTTTGGATCGATCACCACATAAGCTGCGAAGTAGATGACTTCTTCAAGGGCACGAGGACTCATATCCAAGGTCAATCCCATACGAGAAGGGATTCCTTTGAAGTACCAGATGTGTGATACAGGTGCTTTCAACTCGATATGCCCCATGCGTTCACGACGAACTTTCGCACGTGTTACTTCAACCCCACAGCGGTCACAAACGATCCCTTTGTAACGGATTCGTTTGTATTTCCCACACGCACATTCCCAGTCTTTTGTAGGTCCAAAGATGACTTCATCAAAGAGACCTTCGCGTTCTGGTTTCAATGTACGGTAGTTGATTGTTTCAGGTTTCTTGACCTCTCCATAAGACCATGAACGGACCTTGCTTGGAGAAGCTAGGGTGATTTGCATACTTTTAAAACGATTTACATCAACCACTATTTCTTACCTTTCCTTGTTTTCATACTTGTTTTATTTGGATACAGCTTAGGTGGAGGAAGAAAGGAAACTTTCTTGCCACCTCCTTGTGTCTGTATCTTGTTATCGAATCATCCTGCTAGAAGCATTGGTTGCTCACAGGACAATCATTTTTACTGATTATTTTTCTGATTCTTCGGCATCAAAGGCTGCTTTTGCTTCCTTTGCTGCTTTTTCGCGTGCTTTTTCAAGGTCATCCACATGAATCACATCATCGTCTTCCCCTTCATCAAGGTCACGAAGTTCCACTTCTTGATCATCTTCGTCCAAGACACGCATGTCAAGACCAAGTGATTGCAATTCTTTGACAAGAACGCGGAAGGATTCTGGTACACCTGGTTTTGGAATTGGTTTACCTTTGGTAATCGCTTCATAAGCTTTCAAACGTCCGTTAACATCATCTGACTTGTATGTCAAGATTTCTTGAAGGACATTTGATGCACCATAAGCCTCAAGGGCCCACACTTCCATTTCCCCGAAACGTTGTCCACCAAACTGAGCTTTCCCTCCGAGTGGTTGTTGGGTAACCATTGAGTATGGTCCGACTGAACGGGCATGGAGTTTATCATCAACCATGTGGTGAAGCTTGATCATGTACATGACACCGACAGAGACACGGTTGTCAAACGGCTCACCAGTACGTCCATCGTAAAGAATCGTCTTGGCATCGCTATCCATACCAGCTTCTTTCACAGTATCCCAGAGATCTTCTGAGCTTGCTCCATCAAAGACTGGTGTTGCGATGTGAATACCCAAGTTACGAGCTGCCATACCAAGGTGAAGTTCCATAACCTGACCGATATTCATACGTGATGGCACCCCAAGAGGGTTCAACATGATATCAACCGGTGTACCGTCTGGAAGGTAAGGCATATCTTCAACTGGAACAATACGAGACACAACCCCTTTGTTTCCGTGACGACCGGCCATCTTATCTCCGACGCGGATCTTGCGTTTTTGTGCAATGTAAACACGAACCAACATGTTGACACCAGATTGTAATTCATCACCGTTTGCACGGGTAAAGATCTTAACATCGCGAACGACTCCATCTCCACCGTGAGGTACACGGAGTGATGTATCACGCACTTCACGAGATTTATCCCCAAAGATAGCGTGAAGGAGACGTTCTTCGGCAGAAAGGTCTTTTTCACCTTTCGGTGTTACCTTACCGACAAGGATATCGCCTTCTTTAACCTCAGCACCAATACGGATAATACCTGTTTCATCCAAGTCACGAAGAGCATCTTCCCCGACGTTTGGAATTTCACGGGTAATTTCTTCAGGGCCTAACTTGGTATCGCGTGTTTCTGATTCGAATTCTTCCAAGTGAACAGATGTGTAGACATCTTCTTTCACCAAGCGTTCGCTCATGATAACAGCATCCTCGAAGTTATACCCTTCCCAAGTCATGTAAGCGACGATTGGGTTTTGACCAAGGGCCATTTCCCCTTTTTCCATCGATGGACCATCAGCGATAAAGTCGCCTTTTTCAACGGTTTCACCAACTTTAACCAGAGTACGTTGGTTGTAAGCTGTACCGGAGTTTGAACGACGGAATTTTTGAACATGGTAGACGTCCAAAGAACCATCTTCCCGACGGACTTCCACCTTATCCGCATCTGCATAGGTAACCTTACCACCATGTTGTGCAATAACTGCAGCACCTGAGTCATGGGCTGCTTGGTATTCCATACCAGTACCCACATAAGGGGCTTTTGGATCAATCAATGGAACAGCCTGACGTTGCATGTTGGCACCCATGAGGGCACGGTTGGAGTCATCGTTTTCCAAGAAAGGAATACATGCTGTCGCAACGGCAACTACTTGTTTTGGAGACACGTCCATGTAGTCGACTTGATCAGATGGGAACTCTTGGTTGTTACCACGGTGACGTCCCATAACGATCGGCTCAGCAAAGCCACCCTTTTCGTTCAACTTAGAGTTGGCCTGCGCGACGATGTACTCATCTTCTTCATCGGCTGTCAACCAAACGATTTCGTTGGTCACTACACCTTTTTCACGATCCACTTTCCGGTATGGCGTTTGGATGAAACCATATTTGTTCAAGTGTCCGTATGAAGACAAGTTGTTGATCAAACCGATGTTTGGTCCTTCAGGTGTTTCGATTGGACACATACGACCATAGTGGGTATAGTGCACGTCACGCACTTCATATCCGGCACGGTCACGTGTCAAACCACCAGGCCCTAAGGCAGACAAACGACGTTTGTGAGACAACTCAGAAAGTGGGTTGTGTTGGTCCATGAACTGGGACAACTGTGAAGACCCAAAGAATTCTTTGATCGCTGCAGTTACGGGACGAATGTTAATAATTTGTTGTGGTGTCAAGACATCGTTATCTTGTACAGACATCCGTTCGCGAACGTTTCGTTCCATCCGTGAAAGTCCAAGACGCACTTGATTGGCAAGCAATTCACCAACGGCACGAATCCGACGGTTTCCAAGGTGGTCGATATCATCTACACGGCCAAGTCCTTCTGCAAGGTTCAAGAAATAGCTCATCTCTGCCAAGATATCTGCTGGAGTTACAATGCGTACTTTGTCAGATGGATTCGCATTCCCGATGATGGTGACAACACGGTCTGGATCTGTTGGAGCGACAACTTTGAATTTTTGCAATTCAACCGGTTCTGTCAAAACAGCAGCATCATTTGGAATGTAAGTGATTTTGTTCAAACCATTATCCAATTGTTCTGAGATGCTGTCGATGACATCGCGCGTCATGACAGTACCAGCTTCTACAAGGATTTCTCCTGTTTCAGCATCCACCAATGGTTCTGCGATTGTTTGATTCAACAAGCGGTTCTTGATATTGAGTTTCTTGTTGATCTTGTAGCGACCAACTGGTGCCAAGTCATAACGACGTGGATCAAAGAAACGGGCTACCAACAAGCTACGTGAGCTTTCCGCTGTTTTTGGTTCACCTGGACGAAGACGCTCGTAGATTTCTTTGAGGGCTTCATCTGTCCGCGAATCCATTGGATTTTTGTGAATATCTTTTTCGATGGTGTTGCGAACCAATTCGCTGTCCCCAAAGATATCGATAATTTCATCATCTCCAGAGAATCCAAGAGCACGCACAAGAGTTGTAAATGGAATCTTACGTGTGCGGTCGATACGTGTGTAAGCAATGTCTTTTGAGTCGGTTTCAAGCTCTAACCAAGCCCCACGGTTAGGGATAACAGTTGATCCATAACCAACTTTACCATTCTTGTCCACCTTATCATTGAAGTAGACACCTGGTGAGCGGACCAACTGAGATACGATAATCCGTTCTCCACCATTGATGATGAAGGTTCCCATTTCAGTCATGATTGGGAAATCACCAAAGAAAACTTCTTGGGTCTTGATTTCACCTGTTTCTTTGTTGACCAAACGGAAGGTCACAAAGATTGGTGCTGAGTAGCTAGCATCGTGGATGCGCGCTTCTTCAAGCGAATACTTAGGTTCGCGGATTTCATAACCCACAAATTCCAATTCCATTGTATCCGTGAAGTTTGAGATGGGAAGCACATCTTCAAATACTTCCTTCAAGCCATGATCCAAGAAATCTTTGAATGAGTCTGTCTGGATTTCAATCAAGTTTGGTAAATCAAGAACCTCTTTGATTCTTGAAAAACTACGACGGGTCCGATGTTTCCCGTATTGAACGTCATGTCCTGCCAAAGTTTTTAGCTCCTTTTTCCATACTAGGATAGCTTGGTAAAATGATTTTCACCACCTATCCGGTTTTAACTACAATTGTGTGATTTGCATCACGTGAAGAGCTGTCTCTTCACCTCATTCGTCGCTTTTTGTAATTTTTAGAAAAATTAAATTTGTGTAACAAACTAGGATTTTTCTGAAAAATAGGCACAAAAAGAGCAGCTAAATCGACTTATTCAAGTAAGATTTAACTGCTGTAAGCTCTTATTTGGACAATATTTCAAATAAAGCACACGACAAATTAGTTATCACTATTATACCGTTTTTTGCTCCAAAAATCAAGGCTTTCTCTAGGTTTTCTACTGGATCAGACTAGCGTCGATTGCCACGATTTGAGCTGTTTCGATTTGAACTATTGCTTGATGAACTATTGGTTGTCGAATTGTTCTTATTATTCGACTGATTTCCACTGCTATTGCCGAGAATGGCTGCCCAAGCACTTTGATAATCGCTATCCGATCCCCCGATGGCAAAGCGGTATTGAGTGGTTGGCGCTCCGTTTTTGGCCCAAAGGCTCGTCACCATTTGACCGCTCACATCGATATCTCGGCCATTGACATTGACGCGACCCGGTCTTTCACCAGTCGATTTGAGCACTTCAGAGCGGATCACACTCTTATCGAGAGTGAATTTATCCTGAATTCCAAAGAGACTTGGATCTGCTTGGTAGATTGCATTCGCCAACTGCGCCATGTATTGGGCATTGTTGTTGTATCCGGTCAAGGTTTGCATGGAAGCATTGTTGTCATGGCCAATCCAACCTCCTAAAGAAACATTTGGGGTGGACAGCATGAGCCACATATCCCCATTTGAGTTAGTGGTACCGGTTTTTCCAATCCAGTCAGCACCTGCCAGCGTTGGGTTGACTTGGCTAATCCGTGACTTAAAGGTCGTTGTTGCACCAGATGTAATAACCCCGCGCAAGAGATCCTGCATAATCGTTGCCGTTGCTGGAGAGTAAACACGAACAGGATCTGCCTCGTGCTTGTAGACTACATCCCCATCTCGATCAATGATTTGCTCTACCATGTAGCGTTTGAGGTAGTTCCCATTGTTAGCAATGGTTTGGAAACCATTGGTATGTTGGGCAACAGTGACCTCAATTCCTCCCCCCATCGGCAGACTCTCAATACCATATTCAGGGATATCATAGCCCATTTTCTTCATGTAGGATGGAACATCCACACCCTTTTCACGAAGGGTCCGGTAAGTCCAGTAAGCTGGAATATTCCATGAGGTATTGAGGGCCTCACGAAGATCCATCATGGCTGTCCCTCGGCTATCCACGTGCATGATCGGCTCCCCACTTGAGAAATTAGTCGGATAGTTAGAAAGGATGCTATTGCTTCCCATCAAGCCTTGGTCGATGGCAATCCCATAGGCCAACAGCGGCTTGATAGTAGACCCTGGGGAACGCTCTGTATCAAAGGCATGGTTGTTTTGGTTGCCGTCAAAATTCCGTCCACCGATAAATCCTAAAACGGCACCCGTTCGGTTGTCCATAAGGACATTCCCAACTTCTACAAGACCCGTCCCATCATCCAAGACGCTTCCAAAATTCGCTACCGCGGCCTGCATCGCATTGTGAACCGGTTTGTTAATCGTGGTTTGAATGGTGTAGCCACCTTCGCGCAACTCGCTCTCAGCTAATTCTTGGTAAGCCTTGACGGTTTCATTATTTTTCAAGTCTTGCTTGGTGACATTGTCTCGCTTGATCAAGTAATCATACATGGCCTCTTTTGCTTCTTCCATGGCTTGGAAGTAGAGGTAGTCATGCGGTGTTTTCTCGATGCCATCTGGAGCCATGAAGTCTTTGGTCAAGTCGTACTGAGCATAGGTCTCGTAGTCTTTTTTCGACAAGGCTCCCGTCCGGTACATATTGAACAAAACGTCTTTGGCACGCGCCAAACCTAACTCGAGGTTTTCCTTGCTCTTTAGGCTACCGTCTGCAGCATAAGGAGAGTAGACAATCGGGCTCTGTGGCAAGCCAGCGATAAAGGCCGCTTGTGGAACGGACAAGTCTTTGGCAGAGACGCCAAAGATCCCTTGAGCTGCAGCTTCCACACCCGCAATATTTTGTCCCCTATTGTTTCGTCCAAAAGGCGAAACATTTAAGTAGGTGGTTAGGATTTCATTTTTATCCATTCCCCGCTCTAAAGCCAGGGCATCGACAATCTCTGTCGCCTTACGAGTAAAGGTTGGAGCGTCTCCCACGACTTGCTGTTTGATCAACTGCTGGGTCAGGGTTGATCCCCCACTAGAGGAACCCACGCCGGCTACAGATCCAAGTGTTGCCCGAAGAACGGCTTTAGGTACAACCCCCTTGTGGCTTTCAAAATTCTCATCCTCAGTAGCGATCACAGCCTTCTTGACATTGTCCGAAATGGCGTCTCCTGCTACTGGCGTACGGATCAAATCACTGTCCACTTCTGCAATCAAGCTCTTATCGGAATAAGTCAGTTTTGAAACACTGCTGACGTTGCGGACCTGCTGGACCAATTCTTCTGTCTTTGGAACCTTGACGTTACTAAAGAGGCTCGCCGCATAACCAATCCCGATCCCTGCGCCAAATAAAAAGAGGCACACGAACAGGGCGATCATGACATCCCACAAGAGTTTGAGGGTTCGTAAAAAGGTCGCAAAAATATCACCGACAGACCAGCTACTTTCCTCATTTTTTTCCTTATTCGGAGTTTCTGTATACATATTTGCAAAGAATTTTTGAATCTTCGTCCAAAATTCTTGCAGCTTCTCTTTTAATTGATTCACTGATTCTTTCTCCTTGTTCCCTATATTATAGCAGATTAGGCCCTTTGTTTTCAATCACAAGAGCGTAGAAATCGTCACTCAATCTTCTTGAGTAAGGTCAAGAAAATGATGGAAACCATTGCCATTTCCGTGGTTTATGGTAGAATAGAGAAATGAATAAACTTATAAAGGAGAAAAGACACATGCACATTTTTGATGAGCTAAAAGAGCGTGGTTTGGTATTTCAAACGACGGATGAAGAAGCCTTACGCAAAGCACTGGAAGAAGGTCAGGTTTCTTATTATACTGGTTATGATCCAACTGCTGACAGCCTTCACCTTGGTCACTTGGTTGCCATCTTGACGAGCCGTCGTCTTCAACTAGCAGGCCACAAACCTTATGCGCTCGTTGGCGGTGCGACTGGTCTCATTGGAGATCCGTCCTTCAAAGATGCTGAACGTAGTCTCCAAACAAAAGAAACTGTACAAGAATGGGTTCGCTCCATTCAAGGGCAATTGTCTCGTTTCCTCGATTTTGAAAATGGTGACAATAAAGCCGAAATGGTCAACAACTACGATTGGTTCGGAAGCATTAGCTTTATTGACTTCCTTCGTGATGTCGGAAAATACTTTACAGTCAATGCTATGATGAGTAAAGAATCTGTTAAAAAACGGATTGAAACAGGGATTTCTTACACAGAGTTTGCCTACCAAATCATGCAAGGCTATGACTTCTACGTCCTCAACCAAGAACACAATGTAACCCTTCAAATCGGTGGATCTGACCAATGGGGAAACATGACAGCTGGTACTGAGTTGATGCGTCGTAAAGCAGATAAAACTGGTCATGTTATGACTGTGCCTTTGATCACAGATGCAACTGGTAAGAAATTCGGTAAATCAGAAGGCAATGCGGTCTGGCTCAATGCAGACAAAACATCTCCATACGAAATGTACCAATTCTGGATGAATGTGATGGATGCAGATGCTGTGCGCTTCTTGAAGATCTTCACTTTCTTGTCACTTGATGAGATTGAAGAGATCCGCAAACAGTTTGAGGCCGCTCCTCATGAACGCTTGGCTCAAAAGATCTTGGCGCGTGAAGTGGTTACCCTTGTCCACGGCGAAGAAGCCTACAAGGAAGCCCTCAACATCACAGAACAACTCTTTGCAGGAAACATCAAAAACCTTTCTGTCAAAGAACTCAAACAAGGCCTTCGTGGTGTGCCAAACTACCAGGTCCAAGCAGAAGATAACCTCAACATTGTTGAACTCTTGGTCACAGCTGGTGTGGTAAATTCTAAACGCCAAGCCCGTGAAGATGTTCAAAATGGAGCTATCTACGTCAACGGCGAACGCATCCAAGACCTTGACTATGTCTTGAGCGATAGCGATAAATTAGAAAATGAATTGACCGTTATCCGTCGCGGTAAGAAAAAATACTTTGTTTTGACTTATTAAGAAAGTAAAACCACGAAGTTTGGTATGAACTTCGTGGTTTTCTTATACACTTTTTTCTGGGACTATTTCCCTTTTCTGCGATGCAACAAAGCTTGGTTGATTCGTTGAGTTTTTTTATGGAGTTGCCAAATCTGGTAAAGCCAGATCAGACCGTAAATTGCTAGAAAGATCAACCAAGGAATCGGACTCCGTAAGGCTGCCCCCCAGCCAAAAAATAAGTAGGTCAATGCTAAGATGGTAGCTGTCACAACTAAATGCAAGATCACACGCAAACTATAGGTCAAAAACTCTTCTTCCTCAAGAATGAATGTCAAGACCCCCATTGTCCCACTCATCAAAAAGATCGCCAGGATGTTACGGACATTTACAGCGGGATAGACGATGTTGGGATAGACATGGGATAATAACACCAAACACAAATAAAAGAAGGATCCTGTCCTCATACCAGATACAAAATAAGCTATAACTCGTTTCATCACTTTCTCCTATACCCCTAAATAATCCATCAAGGATTTGACATATTTCCGACTGACACTTGATTTCACTCCGCGTGTCAGTTTAGCCATCATATTGCCTGAAAAACTATCCGATAGCGATTCCAAATGGTCGATATTCATCACCGCGTGGCGGGATATCTGTAAAAAATTACGACGATTAATTCGATGTTGAAAATTTGTCAAAGTATCTCTGACGGTGAACGTTTTGTCTGTCGTATAAATGGTCAGCTGATTCTTATCAATCTCGGCTAGAATAATGTCATCAATTTTCACCATGATCAAATGATCATCTGTTTTGATAGGGATCACTACTTGATTCACTGTCGAAAATTGTTCGAGATAGTCCATCACCTCTCGTGCTTGATCGGATAATTGCTTGGCTTGAATGACCACACAGGGGTCGTTTTCTGGGATATCCTGTTTTTCCTCAAAACGAATCTTCATTCCTACTCCAATTCTCACTTACTTTCTTTTATTCGATCTTTTTGCTAAGGGAACCCAAATCCCCAAAGCTAGAAGAATACCACCTAACACTATAAGGTATGTTTGTTCCTTTGTCAATAAGGCTTGCCATTTGAGCTGAACACCCATTTTTTCTTGAAATTCTCGAAGAAGATCATCTCGCCCCTTAAAGGTTTCGCTCACTGCTTCTTTCATGAGTACTTGTCGATAAAGTGCAGCAATATAAGTTGCTGGAGTACATTTCATTAGTAGTTGTGCAAAATCAGGTAGAACACCTAAAGGTACATAAGTCCCTACCAAAAAACCAGAAGCTGTACCCACTATGGTCGAAAACTTCCCAAGACTGTCTACGGAATGGAAAAAATAAACAAAAATGGCATTCACTAAACTAGAAAGCAGGCTACTAAGCAGCATAATAAGGAGTACTTCAGGTAATAAAGACAGTGCTGGAACTTCTCTAAAATAGCCACACATCAGCACATACATAAGGGCCTGCATGAAAAAAGAGATGATGATTGCGCTCGTTAGATACGAAAATGGTAACCGCCACTTTCCTTGATCCGATAAATAAAGATCCTGATCTACTTGATGTTCACGATCCTTTACTAGCTGAGTCAGGGCAGCCAGACTTGTCGTAATCCCTGTCACAGCCAGCGTCCCACTCATTAACCAATTATTTAACACAGGACCACTATTGGGGAGCTGAGCCCAAGCATCTGTTAGATTTTTTTGAAGAAAAATAATATAAAGAATAAAGGAAATCAAGGCTCCCAACAGAGAGAAGAAAACTCCTGAACGATTTCTGAAGTACAATAAAAAATTTCGCTTTAGTAAGGCTAGCATTAGCGAACCTCCCTTCCTGTAAGTGCAATAAAGGCATCATCCATGGTCCCTGGACGAAACTCAAAATGGGCTAGATTATCTCTAACTTGCGCCAGGTAATCAATGGCTTCCCTTTCACTCTTGGGTTGAAAAATATACTCCAATTGACTTTGTTGCTCTACTGACATTCCCGAAGATTTGAGACTTTCTATCTGCTGCATCTCCTTGAAACGAATCTTCAAGATATTAGTAGCATACTGACTCTTAATATCTAGTGCCGATCCTTGAGCAATCACTTCCCCATGGTCTACAATATAAATCTGATCAGCTTCATCTGCTTCGTCAAGATAATGCGTGGTCAAAACAACAGTCATCCCCTCTTCTTTCTGCAATTGATAGAGCAAATCCCAAATAGACTTTCGGGTTTGGATATCCAAACCTGTCGTTGGTTCGTCTAAGAACAGAATATCTGGTTGTGAGAGCAGGGCACGCGCAATGTCAACCCGACGCTTTTGGCCACCTGAAAGCGTCCCGTATTTCTGCTTTTGGAAAGCTGATAGACCTAGCCGATCAATAAGATCAGACACACGATTTGGTTTTAGGTCTTTGTACTGTCTCGCACGAATGGTCAAATTTTCTCTAACCGTTAGCATCTCATCTAAAACACTGGTTTGGAAGACCACACCAATTTTAGTACCTGGTTCATAGATGATTTCACCTTGCGTTGGTTGTTTCAAACCAATCAACATGGAAATCGTCGTTGATTTCCCCGCCCCATTTGGTCCTAGAATCGCATTAAAGGTTCCCTTTTCAAACTGTAAATGAATATTGTTTACGGCTAAATGATTTCCATATCGTTTACTGATGTTTTTAGCTTGTAATATCATGTTCTCTCTCCTTTTGATAAAACCAGTCTAACAAAAAAGCCGCTTAAAAAATGGCTTTTGGGGATAAGTGGTCAAAATGAAGAGATGAGTGGCGAGATAGAAGAGATTAAAATGAGGAAAAAATTTATTGCAGCCATTCTTTTCCCCATTGATTCAAGTCCTTTAAAATTGGCATCAGTGAATTTCCTTTTTCTATCAGCTCATATTCTGTTTGGTACTCTATTAGAGCATCGGTTGCTATCTAGAGGCTCTTTTGTTACACTACTAATATGAATACACCGATTAAACCAAAATTACAACGATTTCAAACAGCCACTGCTTTTGCCTGTCCCATCTGTCAACTGGACCTAGAACTTGTGGAGACCAGTTTTAAATGTCCCAAGGGCCATTCTTTTGATTTGGCTAAATTTGGCTATGTCAACCTGGCTCCCCAGATCAAACAATCAAAGGACTATGACAAAGAAAATTTCCAGAATCGCCAGCTAATCCTAGAAGCAGGTTTTTATGAGCCGATTCTAACAGCGATCGGACAAAAAATTCCGACCAGTGATGCCAAGATTCTAGATACCGGTTGTGGAGAAGGCTATTACTCCCGAAAGCTACAAGAAGCTTATCCCGAAGCTACTTTCTATGCCTTTGATCTTTCAAAGGAATCTGTGCAACTAGCTGCCAAGAGTGACGCTAGCTGGAAGGTCAATTGGTTTGTAGGAGACTTGGCTCATTTACCCATTCAATCCAAGAGTATAGAGGTCATTTTGGACATCTTCTCCCCGGCTAATTACGCTGAATTTGAGCGTGTCTTAAAGGCTGAAGGGGTGATCATTAAAGTCGTCCCAACCTCTTCTCATCTGAAAGAAATTCGTCAGTTGGCCCAAGATCAATTGACCAAGCAATCCTACTCCAACCAGGAAATTTTGGAGCACTTTGAAGACCACTGCCAAATTCTCTCATCCGAAACAGTCAGCCTCACCAAGAGTTTAACTCCTGAAGAACGCCAAGCGCTCCTCGCTATGACCCCTCTTCTATTTCACGTTGACCAAGAAAAAATCGACTGGACCCAACTCACAGAAATCACCATTGAAGCTGAGCTTCTAGTTGGGAAAATCAAGATACAAAGGACTTAAAGTAAAAAGGCTGAGACGATTTGTCTCAGCCTTTTTACTCATCTTCTGCATGCTCTGTCATGACTTGTAAAGCACTTTTTAAATCCTTTTTGCTATTTGTGCGATTTTTTCGAGTTCTTCTTTCCGTTGACGATCACTCATATATTCCACTCGTGTAACTTGTGTCACTTTAACCGGTTTAATACCACAGGGTTTCAAGATTTGGGATTTTAGAACCTTTGCGTAGTCTTGAGAAAAAGGAAGAAAAATTTTTGGCGTATTATGCGTCGTAATGATCCATGCTTTTCCATCTAGTTGCCCCACCGGACCTCGAGGTCCATTCTGATAAGCAAAACCTGCAACAAAAACACGATCAATAAAACCTTTTAAAATAGCTGGCATTCCACTCCACCAAGTAGGGAAAATAAAAATCAACTGATCCGCCCAACTCAATAAATCTCTATACGGTTTCATGTCTTCATTATGCTGTAAATCTCTCCTTTTATGCCTTTCATCAAAACGTAAAACCGGATCAAAGTTTTCTTTATATAAGTCTACTATTTTAACCCTATGCTCTGGTGCTAAATGCTTTTGCACAGTTTGAAGGATTGATGCATTATAACTTGTTTCATTCGGATGTGAATAAATTATTAAAACATTCATCAGCTATCTCCTTTTATATAAATATCAAGCATCGTTCTGACGGTCTTTTGAACATCATTTTCTTTAAAGCTTTCTCCAACGGGACTCCTTACCAATAGAGCCAAACCAGCAATAAAACTCCAAAAATGGATCAAAATTTCTGCGTCACTACTAGAAAGATTTTCCTCATCTTTAAGTCTTAACGCTACCGACTTAAAATGTTCAAATCCTGGTAAAGAGGAGTTGACTGAAATAGTTTCATGGGATAACTCCATATAGTTATATGGGAATTTGATAAATAATGCTTCAAATAGATAGGTTTCCTCTTGGGCAAACCTTACAAAGTTACAGCCCATCAGAGTTAGTTGAGTTCTTGCATCTATGGAAGTATCAATCCCTTGTATCATATTTTTCAAAAAGAACATTGATAAGTGTTCCATAACCACTTGAATATATCTATCTTTACTTCCAAAATGCTTATAGGGAGCTCCATGAGTCACCCCACATTTTTGAGCTATTGTACGCATAGACATCCGGTCAATCCCGTTAGTTCTGATTTCTTCAATGCCGACCAAAATTAACTTTTCTTTCAGTTCTTCCGTATTCCGTTTCATTTGACCACCTTTCCTTATCAAAGTATACGCCGTCTACTTTTTGTAAAGTATACACTGTCTACTTATATTTGTCAAATAAAAAATACTCAAAACTTAGCTTCAGGGTCTCTGACCTTCTGTCACGTACTCACCTAAGGAAAGTTTCTAAGAAGACTTTATCTTCAATCAAAAGGCTGAGACAAATCGTCTCAGCCTTTTACTCATCTTCTGCATGCTCTGTCATGACTTGTAAGCGATAGGTTTTAGGCGATTTTCCACAGAGTTTACGGAAAACCTTATAAAAATAGCCTACATTACTGTAACCGACCTTATAGCAGATATCTTCAATACTGTCATTGGTCGATAAGAGGAGCTGCTGGGCGGCCTTAATCCGCTGTTTGTTGAGGAGTTCTGCGAACGTTGCGTTGGTTTCTCGTTTAATCAATTGGCCTAAATAGACTGGATTGATAAAGAGAGCCTGACTAATGTCCTTGAGTGACAGCTCTTTTTGGTAATCACGGCTAATCACTTGGAGGACACTCGCTACATTTTCGTTCATCCGATAGTGGGATAAGAAACGGGACAACTCTTCCTGGATGAAGCTAATCATCTCGCTAAAGGTAGCAGCTTCTTGGACTTTCTTGACCACATCGGCCAAATCATCTCCCTGCAGGTATTCAAACAAATGAAAGACATCCATCAAAAATTGGATAAAGAGTTGCTTGGTCAACGAAACCTTGGGTGTCTTCTCAAGGATCATTTTTTCCAACCAGTCCAGTTCTTCTAAGATCTGTTGGATATTTCCTTGCATGATCACCCGGTAGGCCGGCTCGTAGTAGTTAAAGACTTCCTCATCTTCATTGAGAGGGGTCGCTCCATAAAAGAGGCTCCGCTCCACTAGGTCCTTAAATTGACGAAAGTGCTCCTTATAAAGGGGCTCAAAGGCCTTCTCAATCATGGCTTCTTCTTCTTGATCTGAGATAAAGAGTTGAAGATTTTGCCCGAGAACTTGGTAAGACGAGCTGATAAAGCCTTTTTTCTCCTTAGCAACCCCAATCCACAGTGAATTTCGTCCTGCGATATACCGACAAAACTCTTCCTCAGAGATATCATCGTGAATCAAACGGTTGGCTAACTCTTGGCTTGGTTGCTGGATTTGGTGCTGAATTTTTTCTAAGATATTGCCCATTTCCACCTTATTGACCGGTTTGAGCAGGTAGTCTGCCACGCGCAAATTGAGGGCTGTCTTGACATATTCAAAATCCTGATAGCCTGACATAATGATAAAAGCAGCATCTGGAATCAAATCCTTCATCTCTGCAATCATCTGAAGTCCGGTCTTTCCAGGCATATTGACATCCGTGATCACCACATCCACTGGACGTTCTCGCACATAATCAAGGGCCTGGTCTGCATCTTCAGCAGTTGCGACCACTTCCATATTCCAGTGGTCAAAGGGGATTAATTTTTTTAACCCTTCTGTAATCATATACTCATCGTCTACTAATAAGACTTTGTACATTCTGTCTCCTTTATTCATCTTGAATGGTTATCGTATAGGTCACTCCATGGTAAGGTTGGGAGAAGACTTGGATATGGTAGCGATCTCCAAAATAGAGTAGCATGCGTTCATGAACATTGATAATTCCGATGGACTGCCGCCCACTCTTTTCTTCGATTTCTGAGCGTGGATTGCGATTGGCTAGTATCTCTTGAATGCTTTCTAGCTGTTCTTCTTCCATCCCGCGCCCATTATCAGTAACTAGAATCATGACTTGCCCTTCTCCTTGCAAGACTTTGACACTAATCACATTGTCCTTGCGTTTGTGATCCACTCCATGTGCAAAATAGTTCTCGACCAAAGGCTGGATGGTGAATTTTGGAATCTTCATTTTTTCCAAACCTGGATCGATCTTAAAGCCATAGGCGATCGATTTGGGATAACGTACCATGCAGAGGTAGCTGTATTTGCGACAAAATTCGAGCTCATTTTCAACCGTCGTCACTCGCTCATCTGAGATATTATTGCGCAAGAGACTACTAAACTCATAGATAATATCACCCAATTCATCCTGCTCTTGCATGACGGCATACATCCGGATAAATTCCAGTGTATTGTACATGAAATGGGGATTGATCTGGGCTTGTAGTGCCCGCATATTGGCATCCTTTTGGCTGAGCTGTAGCTGATAGATATCCCGAATATTCTTATCCATATTGTCCAACATGGTATTGATCATATTACCAATAACCAGCAGTTCTTGGTCCTTGGTCGAGGTATCAATCCGTCGTTCACTATCGCCTTGACTGATTAGATTCATGGTATCGACCAGATCAAGGACTTGGCGACGGTAATTTTTGAAAATTTGTCGCATTAATAAGTAAAGGATCAAGAAAATCAAGAAAGCAATGGAGAGAAAAGTGGTCAGGTTGGCTAGACCTTTCTTGACCAAATAACTTTCTGAAACAGCTACATCCACCTTGTAGCCATAGATCGTGCTACGAGTTTGCCATTTAATATCCTTTGATTGCCCCTTATCCCCTTCATGGTACATCTCTTTTCCAAAAGGGGTGAAGATCCGTACAGCGACCGGAAGATCGCCTCTGGCATTATCAATCGCTGCCGTCAAAATTTCCTGGTCCAGCGTCATATAAGCGATCCCAACTCCAGCACCCGTAGTCGGATCTGTCAAAGGAACCGGAATGGCTGTCGCAGGAGCCTTGTAATGGTCCGCTGAGACTTGCTTGCCCCCCTTCGATTGCCGGGTAGAGACAAATACCGTCTTGTAATCAGACAAGGTGACATCGATGCCCTCGATGTTTTTATTGCTCAAATAGAGGCTGTCAATATTCTTATGTAGGGACAATTGGATATAAGAAGGGAATTGGGCATTCAATCGCCAAGTCTCATACTCCGATGGTGACAAGGTAAAATAGCGATAAACTCCTTCTAATTTTGCAGGGTTTTCAACGAGGCTACGACCTTCTTGTGTGACCCGTTGATAAGAGGTCTCAAGATCCGTCACCACTTCGGTCAAGACCCGTTGGGCGATCCGGTCGGCTTCAGCTTGCTGGTTTTTCCAAGAGATCCCCGCGACAACCAGGCCCATAATGGTCAAAATGACCACCATGACATAGGCGTAGAATTTTAAAAGCGTACTTAACCAGATTTTTTTCATCGTTAGGATACCAATTTTTCGTGGATGTTTTGATAAACAGGGTCAAAGATATCATTGACAAAGAAATGCCATACACCGATCAAGACGAAAAAGAGAAGGGCTGGCATATAGTAGCTAATGACGCCAAGTAGCACGGTTCCAAGGATGAGCTTCAGAACCGGACGAATGTCCAGCAACATTCCGATCAAACTGAGCTTGATACTGTTGGCATAAGAGAGGTCAAAATACACTTGCAATTTCAAATAAACGGCATAAGCTAGAGGCGCAACCAAGAGGAAAACCAGATTAAACAAGAGAACCAAAATTTGGAAGAAATTCAAGTGAGGGATCTGGATCATGAGGTACATGCCATAGAGGAGAACCCCTTCAATGGCAAAGAAGGTATAAAAGACTTGATTAGCCGGGCGTAGATTTTCTTTGAAGAGTTCCCAAGCGCGTGACCAATGATAGTCCTTGTAGGTCATGCCATTTTCCGCATAGAGGCTCATGATAGTGGCACTAGCCGGTCCTACTCCTAGCAGAACACCCCCACAGATCGTCAAGACCCAAAAAATCCCTGTTACCAGCATAGCAACATAGACTCTCGTAAAAATGAACTCGATGATTTTTCCCATCATTCAGCCTCTTTTCCAATTAGTGATTCTATTATACCATAAAAATAAAACGCTTTCCCTTATTTGCATTGGTAAATTGAAATATTGATTTTCATTTACAGTTCTATTTTCATAAAGACATGAAAAGGCTCTGGAGATTCCTCCAAAGCCTTTTTCGAACTACCTGTTCTTATTTTTTAGAAGCAAGGAATTCGTCGTATTGTTTTTGCATTTCGTCAAGCACTTTTTGGTAAGCACCTTCTGATTTCAATTTTTCAAGCATCTTAGGAACTTCTACTTCAGGATCCACAGTACCAGTATTGATAGCACCTGCAAATTGGTTCAAAGTATTTGTAAGAGCAGTGATTTCTGATTTCACTTTATCTGTGTTAAAGATGAAGCCAAGTGCTGGAGATTCTTTTGCAGTTTCCAAATCTTTCTTAGATTGTGCAATTTGTTCATCAGTTACGTTTTCGTTGATGTAAAGAATCCAGTTGTTACCAGTGTTCCATCCAGACATGTGAGTGTTTCCGTTGTAGCCATCCAAGACTTTGACACGGTTTTCTTTGCCGGCAACTTTTTCCCAGTTCTTGCCTTCTGGTCCATAAACAAGTCCGTTCAAGAGTTCTGGGTTAGTGTTCAAGAGGTTCAACACTTCCATAGCTTTTTCTTTGTTCTTAGAGTTATTTGAGATAACAAAGTTAGCTACTTGAGTGGTGTTGTTCTTCTTGTAAAGTTCAGTAAATGGTTTGATGTCGATCTTACGGTTTGCTACACGAGAAAGCAAGCTATTGCCGTAGTCAGCTGGTCCTACTGTTTCTTCACGTACCAACCAAGTATCTTGAGAAAGGTCATATCCAGTATCGCTTGTAGCTACGTCTTTTGGAATGTATCCTGCTTCGTAGTATTTGTGAAGAGTCTTCAAGTTTTCTACATAACGAGGGATTGTGTAACGGTCAACGATCTTCGTAGTGTCACCTTTCAAGTCAACAACGAATGGAAGTCCATCAACAGCTACATAGTCGAAGTCATCTGAAGGTCCACCGTAGCTCTTGTTCATGGCAAATGGAACAACGTTTGGATCTTTTTCTTTAATGGCTTTCAAGACTGGTTCAAGAGAAGCATAGTCTTTGACGTTTGAGATGTCGATACCATATTTTTCAACAAGTGGTCCGTTGAAGGCAAAGTTTTGAGAAGATGCAACGTTGGCTGCTACTGGAACAGCATAGATCTTGCCATTTACAGTGTTCCCTTTGATGTATGCTGGGTCAAGTGCTTTGTAAAGGTCTTTCCCTTCTTTCTTGTACAATTCTGTCAAGTCAGCATAAGCACCTTTTTGAGCGTTGATAACGTAGTTATTAGCAAAGGCAATATCATAGTTTTCACCAGATGAGATGATAACGTTCATTTTTTGTGCGTAGTCACCCCAACCAAGATATTGGATATCCAATTTTGCGCCAACTTTCTTTTCAATGATCTTGTTGGCATTTTTAAGAAGAACATCCAAGTTATCTGGTTTGTCACCGATTTGGTACATCTTGATGATTGGTTTACCGTCTTCAGTTGTTGCTGATTTCTTGTTGTTACCTGTAAGGCTTCCACAAGCAGCAAGAGTAGCTCCAAGAGCAATGACACTAGCAGATGCTAACGCGTATTTTTTCCAATTTTTCATAAGAAAAATCTCCTTTATGTTATTTTCTTTTTAGACTAAGTTATGAGTTGAAAATCTTGTCGATTTTCACTTATTTTCCTATTCTTTCACACCACCGATGGTCAAGCCTTTTACAAAGTAGCGTTGGAAGAATGGATAGAGAATGGCGATTGGCACTGTTGCCACAACCACCATAGCCATACGTCCTGTTTCCCGTGGGATGGATTGTACAGCTCCTGCCAATTGGCCGGATACCCCGACATTTTTAGCGATGTAATCCATATTGTTTTGGATTTGCATCAAGAGGTATTGCAATGGGTAAAGGTTGTCACTCTTAATATAGAGAAGGGCGTTGAACCAGTCGTTCCAGAATCCTAAAGCGGTGAAGAGACTAATAGTCGCAATCCCTGGTAGAGAGAGTGGCAAGCAAATTTGGAAGAAAATCCGTGTTTCACTTGCTCCATCGATCCGAGCAGATTCAAGAATGGCTTCTGGAATGGTCCGTTTAAAGAAAGTCCGCATCAAAATGATATTGAATGGGCTAAGCAACATTGGGATGATCAAAGCCCCGATGGTATCACCCAATTGCAAGAGTTGAGTGGTAACAATATAGCCCGGTACCAACCCTGCACTAAAGAGCATACTAAGGAGTGAAAATACGGTAAAGAACTTGCGGTATTTAAAGGTACTCCGTGAGATCGCATAAGCATAGGTTGTTGTGATAAAGACATTACATGCTGTTCCCACAATGGTCACAAACAAGGTAATGAAGAGGGCTTGCAAGATTTTGTCTTTGAACTGTACCAAGAAAAGGTAACCATCAAATCCAAATTTTGCTGGCCAGAATTGGAATCCATGGACTGCCAAACTCTGTTCGTCTGTCAAAGAGATCATGACAACGAAGATGAAGGGAAGTACACAGGTCAATCCGACTAAGGTCAACAACAAGGTAAAGAAGAAGTTGCTCTTCTTACTGAAAGAATGGATCCCGACATTATCAATTTTTTCTTTTTGAATGGTTGATTTTTTCATACGATCCTCCTTTCTAGAAGAGAGCGGCATTCTTATCAATGCGACGGGCAATGATATTTGAGATTAAAACAAGAACCAAACCTACTACCGATTGGTAAAGACCGGCTGCTGCTGTCATCCCGATATCCCCTGACTTGGTCAAACCGTTGTAGACATAAACATCAATAACGTTGGTCACACTATAGAGCGCTCCAGCATTATGCGGGATTTGGTAGAAAAGACCGAAGTCTGCGCGGAAGATATTTCCGACTGCAAGAATGGTCAAGACTGTAATCAAGGAAGACAACTGAGGAATGGTGATGTTGCGAATGCGTTGCCACTTAGACGCACCATCCACGGTCGCTGCTTCATAGAAGGTTGGATCGATTCCCATGATGGTTGCATAATACATGACACTACTATAACCAAAGCCTTTCCAGATTCCTAAGAAAAGGAGAAGCGCTGGCCAAATCCACAATTCCGAATAGAAATTGATGGCCTTCATGCCAAATGAAGTTAAGATGTGGTTGACCAATCCTTTGTCCACGTTAAGGAAGGCATCGGTGAAGAAGCTGATGATAACCCATGATAGGAAGTATGGGAAGAGCATGGAGGTTTGAAGCACCTTGACCACTCTTTTTGATCTCAACTCACTAAAGATGATGGCGATCCCAACGGAAACAATCAATCCTAAGAAGATAAATCCTAAGTTGTACAAGACCGTATTTCTTGTAATAATGTAGGCATCTTTGGAACTAAAGAGGAACTTGAAGTTGTCAAAGCCAACCCATTTACTCTTCATGACACTGTCGATGAAGCCCTCTCCTGTAATATGATAGTCCTTAAATGCTACGATATTCCCAAAAACCGGAATATAGAAGAATAAGATTAACCACGCTGCACCAGGTAAGACCATTAAAAGAAAAATGAAATTTTCTCTCAGAGTCCTTACAAACTTTTTCATTTAACTCCCCCCTTTGAGCCTTGAGCGTGTTTATTTGCTTTGGTAGCGTTTACATCACCTATTATAAGATAGCCCATTTATATTTTCAAACTCCTAATTATAGAAAAAATTCTACAAATTTATGACATAGCTTTAAAAAAGGAGTAGAAAAGGGTGTTCGTAAAGACAGCTCCTCTTCTACTCCTATCGACCGCGGATGAGATTTCTGTCATCCGACTTGGCATTTTTTACGTTGTATAAATGGTTGAGGCAGTCGCAATAGTATGCCACTGGTTAGCCGTTGTGGCTGCGAAGTCCTGATCCCCGTAGAAATCGTTGAATGGCAAGATCTCTACTTCTAGTTCATTGATACGAGAGATTTCGCCTGCTAGGTAGTTTTCAATCCGACTTTCTGCTCGCTTGATGCGCTGCAAGAGTCCACCCATACGAATGTCTACGGTATCCAAGCCAAAGACCTTGTTTTCTTTCAACCATTGGTGGCTAAAGAGGTCATGGAAGTGTTCAATCTGGCTTCTGAGTTTTGGCAATTCTTCCTGAGCGATTTGTTGCAAGCTCTCTTTATCACCTGCTTGATAGGCCTCACGGATGCGTCGTCCTACATCGACCTTGCTACTTAAAATAGCATTCAACTGTGACTGAGTTTCAAAGAGATAAGCGTAGACGCCCGCTTTTTCTTTAATGTCAGAAAGAGTCTCAGCTGCCCTGGCAAAGTGTGGCTTGTCCTGTTCAGGTGTCATGTGCTTGTCAAGAATTGGGCAGAGAACATCCTGATAAAAAACATAACGGTTAGGATTGATCCCACTGAGATTGTCTGGTAGGTCTGGCAAGAGATTGGCCAGATCCAACTGCATGAAGTCCTCAACCGATAAGCCTGTATTGGTCTTGAAGTGAGCTGACAGACGCTCTAAATCATTGCGGTAGCTGAGTTCCGCCCAGATTTGTAAGCTCGGCAGAATAGAGAACTGGGCTGTTTCCCCACCATTGTCTCCCCAGCCCGTCACAATGACTTCCTTTATCTGGTTGGCACGGCAGGCTTTATTGGCTTCTACTGCAATGAGACGGCTGAAATGGTTGTGTGGTGTAAAACCAATCCACTTCCAAGCCCCACCTGCAAAGGCGATATCCTGGCTAATCTTGTGGTGATTACGGAAGTTTCGGTTGTATTTTTCCTCGCTATCCTGATAATAATCCCAGTAAACCAAGGTGACACGGTCTTTGAGACGATCTAGATAAACGCGCGTTTCCTCTGGAATTTCGACATCACGATCGTACTGACCATCTGCTGACATAAGCTTGAAGAACATATCGCTCCACATCTGGCAGTGGAAACCATACTTGTCTGCAATATCCAGCACGCGCTCCAAGTGTTGGCACATGAGGAGACTCCGATCCACCACACCGTTCAAGATAAGGTAGCGTCCCAAACCAACCAGGTGAGCTTCGTCCATCCCGATATTGACCTTGCGAGTTTGTAGTTTAGACAACGTCGCAAACATACCGTCAATCAGGTCGTAGACTTTTTCTTCACCAATGAGGAGAATGTCTTCTACATCGCGGAGTTGCTGCACTTCTTTAACCCCCCATTTGACAAAGGCTGATAAGTGAGCCAAGGTTTGGATGCAGGGGACAAAAGTCATGTCAAACTGTTGGGCGTAGCTTTCGATTTCCTGTAACTCTTCAGCAGCATAAGCTCCACGGAAATAGCCAAAGTAAGGTTGCCCCTCGATTTGATAGGTGTCTTCCATGTAAAGCTCAAAGGTTGAGTAGCCCATGAGAGCTAGAACTTCGATCATCTGCTTGGCTGATGCGACATTGATCACGGCATTGCGCGAACAGTCCGCCATATAGGCTAAATCTTCATAGGCCGCCTGCTCTTCAATCTCTACCTTGTCCCCTTCTGCTAAAGCTGTTGCTAGCACAGATAAAGCACGGTAGAGTTGATGAGGTTTACGGTAGGTCAGTTGATACTGCCCCTTCTCACCCTTGATAGAGATAGAAGCTTGGTCAGACTGAGCGACTGCCACTTCTACATCTGGTAGAGAAATGTGATTTTTTAATACTTCGATAGATTGGGCTTGTTTGGGACTAAGTCCTGTAAAAGTTACCATTGGTTTTCCTCCTGTAACCAGTTCACAAGGGCACCGTAGAGATTGGCATCTGCCTGATAGGTGCAAGCTTGAATCACTGGAGCAATTGTATATTCTTCATAAGTTTCGACAAAAGCATCTACTGCTTTTTGCACCCCTTTGATAAAATCAGGGTTCTGACTGATAGAGCCACCCAGACTAATCACATCTGGATCAATCAAGTACTGGATATTGAGCAATCCTTGAGCAAGATTACGATTCATGCGCTCAATAGCTTCTTGGCAAAGGGCATTGCCTGCTGCCGCCTCTTGGTACACCTTGCGGCCATTCCAGTCAGACTGACCAGATTTTTCAATCACATAGCGAACCATGTTTCCTGTAGAAGCGAGTTGTGACCAGTTATTGAGCTTTGCTGCAGGTTCGATGGTTGTCATGTAGCCAAACTCACCGCCCAAGCCATGACGACCACGGTGAAGCTTGCCATTGATAATCATAGCCCCACCGATTCCTGTACCAATCACAACACAGGCTGCATTTTCAATCTCAGGATGAGCTAAGAGTTCACTCAGCCCAACGCAGTTGGCATCATTTTCTAGATGGACAGGGAGCTTATGATGAGAAAGAGCCTCATACCATGAAAAACCATGGATGTAAGGAATGGCGCTGATCCCCTCAATCACCCCTGTTTCTTGATGAACGGCTCCTGGCACACTCATGGCAATCCCACGGTAGTCACGTTCTGACAAGCGTTGATCCAACCAAGCCAACAACTCTTCTAGAGTTTCTGGAGTTGGGGTGCTGGTCTTATCTAAAATCTTTCCATCAGGAGTTAGACTAGCAAACTTAATGCCAGTCCCTCCGATATCAATTGTTGCAATGGTCATTGCTTTCACCTGCAAAAAGGAGCGAATCTGCAGTTGGTTCTTACTTTTTCGCTCCTCCTTTCTGTTTATGTTTACTTTTTGAAATTAAATTTCTTCTTTTTGAATGAGTTCTGTACGAATTTCCTGTGGTGCCAATAATCCTAAATGGACTGGGTATGGGCGTTCCAACAAGTCAAGAATGGTTTGTTGTTTTTCAGACACGCGGATATTTTCTTGACTCATGTTGTAGTAACGAAGGACATAACCTTCTTCATTCTCAGCCACCTTAAAGGCTGTTGGGCAAACCTGAGGATGTGTCAAGGCTGTATGCTTGAATAAGCTACCAGACGCCGCTACACTTCCTTCTTGTTTTTCAACTTGGAGGCTAGTCATCGGTGTCTGTAAAGCTTTAGCTCGGCGATAAGCGGAGAAGCGCCCCTGAGATTGATGGCATTCTACTGCATATTCCACCTCAAAGGCCCGCAAGCATTGTGCTTCTGGTGTTGGGAAATAGCCCCAGTCACCAAGTTCTCCAGAAGCCCGAAGAATGGTCACGGCAACGGTATCATCCCCTAAAATTTCATATTCATGTAAACCTTTATTGGCTACTGTTACCCCTTTGACGTCATCATACAAGCTGACGAAAGCTTGCTGGTGTTGGGGATTTTCAGGATTTTCCCAAGAAGCGGCCGGTTTATTTGGCCGTGTCACCACCTCATAAATGCTTTCCGAGTCGTTGCTTGGACGCGTGTTATGAGTTTTCACCAAGAGGCGGATACGGTGATCCTTGGCTGTATTGGTGAAGCGCGTCTTGAAGCGAATTTGCGGGTCATCTACAAAGATGGTCATCTCCGTTTCAAGAGGGATGGTTGTCAGCTCTTCTGAGCGTCTTGCCTGGCGGTTCATAAACTCGATAATGCCTCTTTGTTCTGCATCCAATTTTTCATCTGCGCTGACTGGAATGGTCAAGTCATGCTTGAGCAAGATTTTGGCATAGCGAGCATTGTTTTCTAGAACTTCATAACCTTTCAGTTGAGCAAAGATCGGCTCTGTTCCTTTTGGTTGGAAGTAGATATATTCATTTCCGATATCACCGCGGTCTTCGAAGCGAAGGAAATCCTCATAAGCCTCATTGGTCGTTTTATCATAGAGGGTCAAGCCATCATCGATACTAAGGGTTACAAATGGCGTATCAATCACCCCATTTTGGAACAGACCATCATGATGAGGTGCTTTGCCTTCCAAGAGCTGGAAGGTCGTCCAAGACAAGGCTGCCAAATGAACTGGAACCGTCACGCGCACTTGACGCGCAATATAGGGTTGGCGGAATTTATCCTTAGGCAGGGTATAGCCAAAGCTTGCTCCCAAGTCTTCAATCTCTGCTTCTACAAGATGCCCATCTAAATCTTCTACGTGGTAGTCTGGCAAGCTCAAAGCGGCCATTTTCTTGAAGCCCTCTGTCGGGTGCAATTCCTTAAATGGACAAACCGCTACATTGACAATCGTGCTGACGGTATCTACCTTATTATGCAAGCCAGTATTGATGACCGTAAAGAGGTGCTCACTCTGGGCTTTTTGAGTTGCTAGTTTACCCTTCCATTCGTTGAGAAGGTTGGTCTTGACAAAGTTTCCGACTTGGTTGACCTTGGCAAAACGAACTTCCATTTCACGGTGAACATCATCTACGCTACATCCACAAATACTATCGTGTGGCGCATTTTGTAAGAGTGTCTTCCAGGCATAGGTCAATTGATCCTTGTGGTTGTGCCCACCAGTAATGATGGTCAAAGGTTCCACCACTTGCTCGAGCAAGTTGCTGTTTTCTTGGAAGGCTTGCTTGAGATAAATCCGAGAGGAAGACGTATTTGCCAGTGTGTACCAACCATCCGTTTCCTGACTGGTCAATTCTCCCGTAACTGTTGATAATTGTTCAGGAAGCGCACTTTCCACTGCTTGCACATATTCATCAAAGGAGCTATGGATAAAGGTCACGTCAGGGAACAGTTCGTTGGCCACGCGAATAGCTTCACTCAAGTTTCGTTGAACGGGTTGGTGGTCGCAACCGTTCATCATCAACCATTGGTTGGTTGAGGCATAGTCACGAACATCTGCCAATTTTTGTTTCCAGAAAGCCAAAGCTTCATCTTTATCCACTGGAATTTCGTTCCCGTTACTGTACCAGTTGGCAAAGAGAATACCCAGCACACGGCTACCATCCGCCCCTTGCCAGTACATTTCAGAAAATTGAGAGGTAAACTGCTCATCTTCGAGGACTTGGTTGTCAAATCCGATTGGCTTCACTCCACGCCCAAAAGCTGCTACGTGAATCCCTGATTTTTGAAGGATTTGAGGAGCTTGCCCCATATTTCCAAAGGTATCAGGGAAGTAACCAATCTGAGTAGATTTGCCCCATTTGGCGCATTCAGCTTGTCCAATCAAGGTATTGCGGACGTTGGCTTCACTGGAGATTAGGTAATCATCCTGCAAAATATAGAAGGGACCAATCTTGAGCTTGCCCTCGTCGATATAACGCTGCACCTTGTCACGGTTTTCAGGGCGAATTTCTAAATAGTCGTCAAGGACAATGGTTTGTCCATCTAAGTGGAAACTTTTGAACTCCGGATCATTTTCAAAAAGATCAAAGAGATTGTCAAAGAGTTCCACCAATTGCATCCTGTGGCTTTCAAAAGGTAGATACCACTCACGATCCCAGTGGCTGTGAGAGATAATATGTACAACAACATTTTCCATGAGTAAAACCTCATTCTAACTTAAATTTTTAATGTTTTAAATATAAACTTGTGATTCTAACAAGAATCAGTGAAGCTAAAGCGTGCTCCTTATACTCAATGAAAATCAAAGAGCAAACTAGGAAGCTAGCCGCAGGTTGCTCAAAGCACTGCTTTGAGGTTGTAGATAGAACTGACGAAGTCAGTAACATATATACGGCAAGGCGAAGCTAACGTGGTTTGAATTTGATTTTCGAAGAGTATTAGCGAATATCCAAGTAATCCAAGACCAACTCGCAGAACATCATGTTGGCCCACGAGAACCATTCACGCGAGTATTTGGTTGGATCATCTACATGGAAACTTTCGTGCATGACGCCTGTGCCTCCATCGCAGGCAACCAACTGGTCTAACAGATCTTTTTTCTCAGCTTTATCTGTCGTTGTCAACCCTTGAATCGATAGAGCAATCGGCCAGATATAGCGGTAGAAGGTATGAGAACTTCCAAGCCCACTTGCGTACTTCCCTTCATAGAAGTATGGATTTTCAGGGCTCAAAATCGTCCGACGAGTAGCTTGGTAGACTTCATCGTCAATGGCGCAGTAGCCCAGATAGGGAGCCGCCAACAAGCTTGGTACGTTAGGGTCGTCCATGATGCTAGCATTTCCCAAACCGTCTACCTCAAAGGCATAGATCTTCTCGCCCTTACTGTTAGTAGTGTAGGCGTAGTTTTCGATCCCTTCTTGAATCTCCGCTTGGAGGCGTTTGGCATCTGCAATGACACTCTCACTATCAACTAGATTCAATGCTGCAAAGATTTCTTGGACATAACCCAAGACAACGACTGCGAACATATTGGACGGAATCAAGTAACTATACTGACAGCAGTCATCACTTGGACGAAAGGCTGACCAGGTCATCCCTGTCACAGCAAAGTCAGGACCAAAGCCGTCATTTACCAGCGTATCTTCCTTACGATCTGTATCCCGAACGAAGCGATAAGGGGAGTTCTTGTGGTCTTGTTCCACTGCCCAGAGATGAAGGATTTCCTTGGTCGCAGTGATAAAGGTTTCATCAAATTGGCTAGTCTCACCAGTTTCCTTCCAAAGGAGGTAAGCCAACTGCAAGGGATAGCACAGCGAATCCACCTCATACTTGCGCTCCCAAATCCAGCCATTGAGATCTGTATGGTCAGTCTCGTGATGGCCTTTCCAGTTCTCCTCAATATTAAAAGAGTTGGCATAGGGATCTTTGAGAATCAAGGTCATCTGGCGTTTGACCAAACCAGCAATGGTCTGACGCAAACGAGGGTCTCTTTTTGCCACATGAAGATAGGGCCTCAATTGAGCCGTCGAGTCACGCAACCACATAGCTGGGATGTCCCCTGTTAACACAAAGGTTGAACCATCTTCTAAAATTTCAACTGTATTGTCCAAAGTGTCTGTATAACAACGTTCAAAGACATCCACCCACTCAGGGTACTCCTTAGCTCGCTCAGCCACTTGATCCAACCATTCTCGCACAATTTCTTTTGAATAGGTCATTTATTTTCCTCACACGTATCGATTCTTTCCTATTCAGTATAAAAGATTTCAAAAGGGAAATACATACGCAAACTATAGCCCTTTTTCTACTAAATTTTCCATTTGATAAAAACGCTATCATATTTGACAACACTTTGATACAATGAAGAAAATACCACCGCGTGTTCCAAGAAAAACACAGATCATTTAAGGTTGATGAAGAAAAAGGAGACAAGATGCGCACACATTGCCAAACCATCGATACCCGCTGGGGAAGCGATAATCATCCTCACTATTCCCACGGAAACACCCTCCCTTATACAGGAGTCCCTTTTGGGATGAACTACTTCCTTCCTCAGACGACACACGAACAAGGGGCTTGGTTTTTCAACCCCAATCTCCCTATTTTTCAGGGATTTCGTCTCACCCACCAGCCTAGTCCTTGGATAGGAGACTACGCTTGGTGCCTCATCACGCCCATCACAGGAGATATTGCAAGTTCCGACCTCTTCCGTCGCCAAAGCAGTTATTCGATGAAAGAAGCTATTTTCCAGCCCCACTACCTTCGGATTTTTTCGGAACGTTATCAGATTCAAAGCGAGCTGGTTCCAAGCCGCTACGGGGCTGTCATGCGCTTTCGAGCACCAGAAAAGCTGACTCTCTGCTTTCATGCAGCAAAGGAACTAGAGGACTTGACTCTGACAGACCAAACCTGCCACTTCCACATTCTGGATCAGGCCCATACCGCAGATACTTCCTACTCTTTCTATCTCCAGTGGCAATTTAGCCAGCCGATTGAGAACGTCACTCACATCGATCAAGATCTTTTTCTGACCTTTGCTAGCAAGGAAGTGACCGTCCAATTAGGAACTTCTTATCTGTCCCAAGACATGGCTCACAGTCATCTTCCCCACCTTTCCCTAGAGGAAGCTAAAAAAGAAGCAGCCGATCAATGGAATCAGCTGCTAAAACGAATTGAAGTAAAAGATGCTGGAGGGCGTGACCAAGCCTTTTTCGACCATTGCCTGTACCGACTCCTCCTTTTCCCTCAAACCTTTTATGAAACAGATACCGAGGGAAATGACTGGCACCTGGATGTTACTCATAATGAAATCAAACCAGGAAAAGCTTATACGAATGTCGGTTTTTGGGACCTCTTTCGGACCTCTTTTCCGCTCTTTAGTCTTGTCTACCCCGATTACTACCGTCACTTTCTCGAAGGATTTTTAAATACTTACAAGGATACTGGTTTTCTACCAAAATGGTTGGCCCCAGATGAACGAGGAATGATGCCAGGTACCCTCATCGATGGCGTCTTTGCGGATGCTGTCACAAAAGGGATCGCACCAGACCTACATGAAAACATGCTGACAGCTATGCTCCAGACGGCCCAAAAAATAGACCCCACTCAACATTTTGGCCGCCATGGCAATGAAAGCTACAAGGCCCTTGGCTACCTACCCGATGATTTTCACGAAAGTGTGAGCCACAGCCTAGATTATGCTTATAGTGATTTTTGCATTGCTACCGTTGCCAAGCACTTGGGGCATACAGAAACAGCCGCTCGCTATGCTGCTTCCAGCCTCTCCTACCGGACATTGTATGATGCCCAAATGGGCTTCATGAGGGCGCGATCCACTAATGGAAACTTTAAAGAACCCTTCTCTCCTACCAGCTGGGGAGGAGATTATGCAGAATGTTCTGCAACCCAGGCTACTTTTGGAGCCTTACACGACTTCTCCGGCCTGATAGAGCTAATGGGCGGTAAAAAAGCCTTCACCCAACGACTGCTGGATCTGGCCAATCAAAAACCTCAATTTGACGTAAGAGGATATGGCTATGAAATCCACGAAATGAGTGAAATGGCCCAAGCCCCATTTGGGCAGATCGCCATCTCCAATCAACCCAGCTTTCACATTCCCTACCTCTTCCGTCACAGCCTTCATCCCGAATACACCAATCTCCTGATCCACCAGATCCGTTCCCAAGCTTTCCATCAAAATTTCCAAGCCTATCCAGGTGATGAGGACAATGGTAGTCTATCTGCTTGGTACATCTGGTCAGCCCTTGGGCTCTATCCAACCTGCCCAGGAAAACCAATCTATGATCTGGGACTCCCTCTCTTTAAAGAAGTCCTTCTCCATCTTCCCAAGCAAGAGCTCAAGATTTGCGCCAACTCACACACTGCAGGCGCCTATTTCATCCAAAAAGCCCTATTAGATGGCAAAGAAAAACAAGAGGTTTCCCATCAAGATCTCCTTGAAGCCCAATTGCTCCAATTTGAGCTTTCTTGGCTTCCCCCACATACATAAGAAAAAGAGAGTGGGACAGAAATCGGTAATTCGTTAGAATTCGATTTCGTCATCCCACCTCCGCACAGTTTAGTAGGGCTGTAAAAGCTGATGAAATCAGCGTAGTAGAGCCCACTCAACCACTGCGTCTTGCTCGACAATCCAAAAATAATTGAGAGGCTAGGACTTTTGTCCCAGCCTCTGTTTTTCCATTATTCATCTCCTACATGATAGTAGATCGAGCCTTGTTCCCCAAAACTAGCGATACCAACACCTGACCACAAGCGGTTTTTAGAGGCATCTGATGTGTCCTTAAAGACGACTTGTCCTTGATCATCGACCTGATCACCAATGGTCACTCCTGCAGGAATATACTCCAACAAGAAGCCTCCATCACGCCCACCATAAATGCCTTCTGAGGCGGTTCCGTAATCCGTCAAAGAAGCTCCATAGCCCTCTAACTCTTGCGAGACCAACCCTTTGTCGTTAAAGACCAGCTTGTTTCCCTTATCATCTTGCCAGACACCAGCAATACTGCTGTAGTCTCCATTGGCAATCGCTTCAAGATCCATTTTCTTCACTTCTTTTTTCTCTTCTTTTTTTTCTTTCTCCTTCACTTCCGAACTAGAAGCATCCGTCTTTTTGACTTCAGAAGAGGTCGTCGTTTGACTAGAGGAAGTGGTTGATTTTTTGCTCGTTCCCTGTTGCGAACAAGCTATCAACAGGACCACACTGAGAAAACTCACAAGAATTGCACCAACTTTTTTCATTTAAAATTCCCCATACATTTTTTAATTTAAAGCCCTTTCATTGTAACGTATTTTCAAGCATTTGACAAGCTTTGCTCCCCATTTTTAATCAAAAAGAGACCGGGATAATCAGTCCTAGTCTCTCTTTTGATACAGCTCTTAATGAGCCAGCATTTCCTGTGCCACTTCTAAACCAGATAAGTTGGAAGGATAATACGTTGGCCAATTTTCTAACTCATCATAAAGCGCTTCTTGACTCTTTCCTCCATGGAAAATGTGGAAGTGAGCTGCCTTTGCCGGAGTAATTTCATGGTCACTAAATTGAACATATTTGAAGTCTCCCGCATCGCTCTCTTTCGCTTCAAAGAGATAACGAACACCACGATTTCCCTTCTTATAAGTCAAAATGTGCTTACCTACGTATTTATAGGTATATTTCTTAGAAGATCCTTTTTGATAAAACTCCATTGAATCCTTATCAATCTTAATCCGATCAATATCTGTTTGGTAACCCTTGGTATAATATTCCTTATACTCAGCAGCCGTCATAGTTGGATTTAATTTTGCCTTATAATCAAAGACCTGATCCAAAGTTCCATCTTGCAAGTATGGATAAACTGATTTCCAATCACCCGCATAATTTTCCAAGCTACGATCCTTCACTTGACTATCCTCGAAATAGCCCTTTTGAACTGTCTTAGCATCTTCCTCATGTTCCGGTTGAATATCCTTACCAGCTTGTGACGTTGTTTTCTCTAGCGCCTTCAGATTCTCCTTCATAACAGACACGTAGTCTTCGCCATCTTTCATTTCTTGATCCGTCAGGCTTTCCAAAGGATTTAAGACAGCCAACTCAACACCAGCTTCAGAAGACAAGGTTTTCGCCAAGGACTTAGAAGCATTTTCCTCAAAGTAAATGACCTTGATCTCATTTTTCTTGATATACTCTGTCAATTCACGCAATCGTGCAGCAGAAGGCTCGCTATCAGGTGAAATCCCTGAAATGGCCACCTGGTTTAAGCCATAATCCAAGGCCAAGTAACGGAAAGCCGCGTGTTGGGTTACAAAATTCTTTTGTTTCGCATCTTTCAATCCATCCTGATAAGCTTGATCCAAGGCCTGTAATTTCTTTAGATAGGCTTGGGCATTTTTCTCAAACGTCTTTTTCTTATCTGGATAAGCTGCCACCAATTGATCACGAATCGACTCTACCATCTTCATGGCACGATGTGGAGAGAGCCAAAGGTGAGGATCATATTCATGATGGTGTTCTTCGCCCCCTTCGTGTTCATGTTCCTCTTCCAATCCAGGAAGCAAGACCATGCCCTTGGTAGCATCGATCACTTTGGTTTTCTTATCCTTCATTGATTTCAAAAGATTTGGAACCCACGTTTCCATATTTTCATTTTCATAGACGAAAACATCCGAATCTTGAATCATAGCCCGCCCCTTAGCAGACAATTCATATTCATGAGGCTCTGATCCCGCTCCAATGAGCAGGTCTACCGTTCCTTCATCTCCGACAATATTTTTTGTAAAATCATAAACAGGATAAAAAGTGGTCATCACTTTTAATTTCCCATTTTGACTCTGACTTTTGCCACAAGCTGTCAAAACAAGTGTTAAAGCCACTAACAATAACCAACCAAATTTTTTAAAGTTCATATCTATTTCCTCAAACGTGATCCAAGATTCACAAGCAAGAACAGTGCCACAAATAAAAGCGTGATGCTGGCACTCGCTGGTGTATCTGCAATATAAGACAAAATCAACCCACTAAACATCCCGATAAAACCAATGATGACCGCAATCAGCATGACCCCACGGAAGTTCTTCCCTAATTTCAGCGCAATACTAGCCGGTAAGACCATGATGGTTGAAACCAATAACGATCCTGCTGCAGGAATCATTAAGGCGATAGCAACCCCCGTTACCACATTAAATAAAATGGACATGGTCCGGACCGGAAGGCCATCTACAAAGGCCGTATCTTCATCAAAGGTCAAAATATACATAGGACGCAAGAATAAGGCCGTCAACACTAATACAACAAAAGCAATCACAAACAAGGCAATCACCTGTTCATCCGTAATGGTTAGGGTAGAACCGAACAAGTATTGATCCAAACTCATCGAGCTCTTCCCACCACCACGCATCAGTACCAAAGCTAGGGCAAGACCTGTGGACATTAAAATTGCCGTCCCGATCTCCATAAAGTCCTTAAATAAGGTCCGCAAATACTCAAGAAAAACCGCAGCAATAATGACAATGATCATAGTCGAGAGCGTTGGAGAGATCCCAAGGAAAAGCCCAAAAGCGACACCCGCAAGAGAGACGTGACTTAGCGTATCACTCATAAGACTCTGCCGTCTTAAAATCAAGAAAATCCCTAATACAGGAGAAAAAAGACTCATGGCAACCATAGCCAACAAGGCCCGTTGCATAAAATCATACTGGAATAAATCAAGCATGGTCACCCTCCCCTTCAGTATCATGGACATTAAAACATCTCCAAGGAGAGCTTTGGTCACGAACCAAATGAATATTCCGATCCGCAAATTGGCTAACCTCTTCAGGATCATGCGTAATCATCAAAACAGATTTTTGATGGTGATGCGCACTGTGATGCATCAACTCATAAAAATCACTCTTTGTCGTCGCATCCATCCCTGTCGTAGGTTCATCTAAAACAAAGATATCCGGATCTGAAGCAAACATCCGAGCAATGACAGCACGCTGTTTCTGACCACCAGACAAAGAACCAATCGCCCGATCCTTGAACTCCAGCATCCCAACAGATTCCAAACTCTTCAGAATATGTTTTTCATCGTGCTCATTCAACTTTCGAAACCATCCTTTACGAGGATACCGACCTGATTTCACAAATTCATAGACCGTACTTGGAAACCCTGCATTAAAACTAGCAATTTGTTGCGGCAAATAAGCAATCCTTAACTTCTTTCCCTTAACATTCGTCTTTGAAATCTCAACAGTCCCAACCTTGGGCTGTAAGATGCCAAGGCTAGCCTTAATCAAGGTTGACTTAGCAGCCCCATTCTCACCAGTCAGCGTAACAAACTCTCCACTATCTAAGTAGTAATTGATCCCTTCTAAAACCGGTTCTCGATCATAATAGAACGATAAATTTGAAACCGTAATATACCTCAAACTATAACTCCTCTTCCAATAAATCTAAAAACCGCGAAATAACCCCTTGCTCATTCTTGGTAAACTTCGACAAAACATCCTCATAAGTGTGAAGGGTATGCTGATGGTGGTGCTGATGCTCTAATGCAATTGGCTTACCAATCTCAGTTAAGCGATAATAGAGAACCCGAGCATCATTTTCATCTCGATAAGTCTCCAGCATCCCCTGACTTAATAAGGGCTTCACGGCCTTCGTGATAGCAGCCTGACTGACATTCAATTTCTTAGCTAAGACAGAATTGGTTAGAGCTTCATCAGCAACCAGCATCAAGATATGTTCCTGAGTGTTGGTTAATGAAACACCACTTGTACAAGAACCAACTAAAATCTCATGCTGATTTTCTGATAACAATAAAATAGAATTTAAAAATCGATCGATTTTGTTTGCAACTTCAGACAAAATTAACTCCTTCTAATTCATTAAAAGAAACTTTACCGGTTAATTATATCACAAAAAAGAAAAAAAATAAACAAAAAAAGGAGTAAAACTCCTTTTTAATCTATACCGGCGGCCGGGGTCGAACCGGCACGTCCTTGCGGACACTGGATTTTGAGTCCAGCGCGTCTGCCAATTCCGCCACGCCGGCATAAATTTAACTGGGGTAGCTGGATTCGAACCAACGCATGAGGGAGTCAAAGTCCCTTGCCTTACCGCTTGGCTATACCCCAATAATAATATTAATAAATAGGCGAGTGATGGGGATCGAACCCACGCATGCCAGAGCCACAATCTGGTGTGTTAACCACTTCACCACACCCGCCATAATTATTAACACGGGCAGTAGGAATTGAACCCACACTGAAGGTTTTGGAGACCTTAGTTCTACCTTTAAACTATGCCCGTAAAGGATGGAAGGGGAGGGATTCGAACCCCCGAACCCGAAGGAGCGGATTTACAGTCCGCCGCGTTTAGCCTCTTCGCTACCCTTCCTGATTATTGAATTGATGGCGCGAGACGGAATCGAACCGCCGACACATGGAGCTTCAATCCATTGCTCTACCAACTGAGCTACCGAGCCAAATTGCGGGAGCAGGATTTGAACCTACGACCTTCGGGTTATGAGCCCGACGAGCTACCGAGCTGCTCCATCCCGCGTTAATATTAAGGAGGATGTGGGATTCGAACCCACGCACGCTTTTACACGCCTGACGGTTTTCAAGACCGTTCCCTTCAGCCGGACTTGGGTAATCCTCCAAATATATAGTCCGTACGGGATTCGAACCCGTGTTACCGCCGTGAAAAGGCGGTGTCTTAACCCCTTGACCAACGGACCATACTATTAATGGGCACGAGTGGACTCGAACCACCGACCTCACGCTTATCAGGCGTGCGCTCTAACCACCTGAGCTACGCGCCCAAGTTAAAAAACTTGGTAAAAATGAACTAAAGTTCAAAGCGGGTGACGAGAATCGAACTCGCGACAACAGCTTGGAAGGCTGTAGTTTTACCACTAAACTACACCCGCTTAAATGGGAGTTAACGGGATCGAACCGCTGACCCTCTGCTTGTAAGGCAGATGCTCTCCCAGCTGAGCTAAACTCCCAAATGAGCCTAGTATCTACTAGGCTCAATCTCTTGCTAAGCGACTACCTTATCTCACAGGGGGCAACCCCCAACTACTTCCGGCGTTCTAGGGCTTAACTGCTGTGTTCGGCATGGGTACAGGTGTATCTCCTAGGCTATCGTCACTTAACTCTGAATGATTAAACATTCAAAATTGAATATCTATATTCTAACAAGTTAACCTTACGTTGTCAATATCTT